>DASYKL010000532.1:0-2406 GCA_035995405.1 Chloroflexota bacterium | reverse complement strand
CGCGGGTGCAGGTGTCCGCCATCAGCGCTGAGGGACCGAAAGCTGACGTCGACGGTAGTACAAAACACAATCTCCCGTTCCAGCCAACCAGTTTCATCGGCCGCGAGCACGAGCTCGCGCAACTCGGGACGCTCCTGGCGTCCTCGCGGCTCGTGACGCTCGTCGGCACAGGTGGGGTCGGCAAGACCCGTCTTGCGCTCGAGGTCGCGACAGCTCAGGTCGGCTACTGGCCCGACGGGGTCTGGCTGGTGGAGCTTGCCGCGTTGGCCGAGCCGGACCTGCTCAGCCAGTCAATTGCGCTGACGGTTGGCATTCGCGAGGCGCCGGGGCATTCGCTGCTCGGGCATCTAAGCGGTGCACTTGCCGGGAGGAAGCTCCTGCTGGTGCTCGACAATTGCGAGCATCTGATTGAAGCCTCCGCGCGTACGGCCGAGGAGCTGATCCGCTATTGCCCGAAACTGAAGGTGCTGGTCACCAGTCGCGCGCCGCTCGAGGTCGACGGAGAGCGTGAATTTCCCGTGCCACCGCTAGGGTTACCCGACCCAAAGCGGCCGGGGTCGGCGAATAGTCTGTCGCACTACGCTGCGGTCGCCCTATTCGTCGAACGTGCCAGGGCGATCAGGCCGGAGTTTGCGCTGTCCGCCCATAATGCCCAGGCCGTTGCCAACATCTGTATTCGCCTTGATGGTCTGCCGCTCGCGATTGAGCTGGCGGCGGCGCGTATCCGCGTGCTGTCGCCCCAAGCAATGTTGGCGCGACTTGAGCATCGGCTGCAGCTGCTGACGGGTGGGGCGCGATACCGGCCAGCGCGCCAGCAAACGCTTTCAGCGGCGATCGGCTGGAGCTACGATCTGTTGGAAGAGCGCGAGCAGGCCCTGTTCCGACGATTGTCGATCTTTGTCGGTGGCTGCACACTCGAGGCTGCCGAGGCGGTCGTCGATGCGGCCGGACTGGGCGTGGATATATTGGACGGCGCAGCATCGCTGGTGGCCAAGAGTCTCGCGCGCCAGGAGGAGGGGGTAGACGGCGAGCCGCGGCTGATGATGCTGGAGACTATTCGCGAGTTCAGTTTGGAGCGCCTGCAGGCGAGCGGGGAGGACGACGCGACACGACAGCGGTATGCGGCATTCTTCCTGGCTCTAGCGGAGGAAGCGGAGCCGAAGCTACTCGGAGCAGAGCAGGTGCGATGGCTCACGTCGCTCGTCGCGGAGTACGACAATCTGCGTGCCGTCCTGGCGCTGAGTCGGGACGGGCTCATCGCCGGCGAGGTTGGGCTGCGTGTGGTTGGCGCGTTAGTTATGTTCTGGAACTTTCGTGGCTTCGCCAGGGAAGCCCGCGAATGGACGACGGCGATGCTGGTTTTGCCAGCAGCTGGGGCACCGACGGCTGCTCGGGCGAGGGCTGTCTATGCAGCTGCGCACGCTGCCCGCCTGCACTCGGACCCATCGGTTATGGGTGAATTCGCCGTACAGAGTGAAAAAATCTTCCGCGCCGTCGGCGATCTTCAGCGTGCGGGGCGTTCGGCTGCCATTGTGGGGCTTAGCCATGAACAAGCCATCGAGTATGATGCCGCCCACCCATGGCTGACGGAGAGTGCCCGCCTGGCGGAGAGCGCCGGTGACCAATGGGGACTGGCGTTCGCGCTGAGTCAACTCGGCGCGCTCGCAGATTACCAGGGCGACAGGGCCGAGGCGTCGCGACTTCGCCAGGCGAGTGCGGATCTGGCACGCAAGATCGGCGAACGCCGCACACTCGGTTTGGCTCTGTCGGGGCTGGCACGGCTGGCAAGAGAACGGGGTGACCACGACGAGTCGGTCGCTCTGTTCAAGGAGGCCCTGACGGTCAGCAGCGAGCTGGAGGACCATTGGGTTCTTCCTCGCGCCCTCGCCGGGTTGGCGGGGGTGGCGGGGCTGGCAGCTGACTACGCCAGGTCAGCCCGGCTGCTCGGCGCGGTCGCGGCATTGAGAGAAGCGGATGGCACGCGCGAGCACGTCCAATGGCGCGAGCTCTTCGAAGCCGACGCGCAAGTGAGCCGTGCCGCGCTCGGCGAAACTGCTTTCGAAGCTGCCTGGACCGAAGGGCACGCTATGACGCTGGAGCAGGTCGTCGAATACGCTGCATCTGGTCCGGCATGAGCATGATTCTCTCAGGTTCGTAATCCATCGGGAGTATCTTCTTGCGCTGGCCGACGCAACTGAACCCCGGCGCGACAACCAGCGGGCAGGACTGCAGTCCCGCGGCCGATACCGCCGCTCGGACAACACGCGTCCGGTCAGTTGTGAACAGGGCTTTGAGCGGGTCTTCGTACCCAGCCCGGCCTAGAGGGGCGGCAACGGGCACGTTCGACACTTTTCGGCCGCCCCTCTAGGCCAGTCAGACAAGCAGAGTTCGGCCGCTGTTCGCTCG
>DASYKL010000531.1:0-3687 GCA_035995405.1 Chloroflexota bacterium | reverse complement strand
GCCGCGAGGCATATTCAGCCAGGTCGTCTGGCAGCCAATTGCGGCAAACGAACGCGGCACCCTGCCGGACGCGGTCGGCGGTGTCGTGGCGACGCGTGATGGCGGCCCACTCGTCCAGGGACAACCGTTGGCCTCACCTGAGGCGACCGCGACGTCGGCTGAAGCGACATCGGTCGCCGAGACGACGCCCATCGCTCCGCCGACGCCAGCTGCAACCGTCGGCGCGTTCACCGACTCCCAGACCCGCGGCACGCCGCCGCCGACGCCGTTCGGCACCACAGTGCCGACGGTGAGCGCGCGAGCGACGCTGAGCGCGCCGGCCGCGCGCCCGACCGTCGGGGCCGCCGTCCCACCGCCCGCGGCGCCGGCCCAGCCCCCAGCCGCCCCAGCCGTCGCGCCGCCAGCGCCAGACGTGCCGCCCGTCGCCACGCTCACCGCCGCGCAAGCCACCGCCATCCGCGCCGCCACGCTGACAGCCCTTCCGACGTCCGCGAGGACGCCGACGCCCGTGCCCTGACCGGCCAGGCTAGCGGCCGCCGCCGCTACGTCTTGGCGGCCGCGGCTATGGCGTCCTGGAACTCTCCACGCATCTTGTCTCCTGCTTTCGTCCGCCACTCGCTGACCAGCGTGTCGACGTCCGAAACTGGTCTGCGACCCTGGATGATGTCGGAGACGCCTGACAGCATGGCGTCCTGTGTCAATGGACCCTGTGCCGCTGCTGTTGCTGAATAGAGGCCGAGCGTGGGGTCAACCTCCATCGCCGCGATCATCGCTTGTTCCGCGGCATAGGACACCTGAGCGAACTCCTGCGAGCGGTTGGCGCTGAACAGCGCATACGCCGGCGAGCTGACGTACCGCCAGACGGCCGTCAACTCCGTCCGACCCTGATCGGTTAGCACCGGCGCACCGTCAGCGTTGAAGTTGAAGTCCGTTTCTTTCACGCCAAAGTAGTTGAGCAGCCACTCCTGGCTGCCAAACGGCGCGGCAAAGTAGTTCGCCACCCGCAGCAGCATCTTCAGTCGCTCGGGTGAGGCTTGCTGCTTGATGTAGGTCACGCCAAATTGGCCCGAGCCGGCGTGGTACATCGGTTTCCCGCCGTCGTGGGCGAATGGGTGCATCGGATACAGCTTGGCGGTTGGAATGCGCAGCGCTTCGATGTCCCACAGTTGGACGTACTGCCCCCAGACCCCCGGGAAGACCGCGAATCGACCAGCCATGAACTCGTCATTGCCGGACGCACCCAGCGATGGCGTGTTCGGATACCACACCCCCGCCGACCACAGGTCGCGCGACCAGCCCACATACGCCTTGAACTCTTCGGTTTCGATGTCCTTCGTCAGCTTGCCAGCGGCATCCATCCGCCAGTTGTTCGGCACGCGGAACATACTGGCCAGCGCGTTGTTCGGCGTAGTCGAAAAGTACGACAGCGAATTGGCGGCGATGCCCCATTGATTTTCCTGAGGCCGTGTCAGCGCCACCAGCATCCGCTTGAAGTCGTCGGCATTCTTGGGCGCCTTGTCCAGCTGCAGACCGGCTTTCTCGAACAGGTCGGCACGGTACATCAGCGTCGGGCCGACCGGTGGACGCTGGATCGGCAGCGCGTAGATCTTGCCATCGAGCACCCCCGAGCGCCACGTGTAGTTGTTGTAATGCGCCAGGTTCGGATAATCCTTGATGGCGTCACCACTCAGGTACGGCGTGAGGTCGGCGCACTTGGCTTTGACGAACGCTGGCAAACCGGCGATGACACCCCACGGCACGTTGGTCGTCGGGTTGTAGATGTAGTCCGGCAGGTCGTTGCCAGCAACGACCACGTTGACCTTGGCTGGATAGTCGGCCGACGTGACCTGGTCCATCCGCAACGTGGCATTGATCGCCTTGTTGACCGCTTGCCAGGCGGTGTTTTGCTCCAACGGCGGGGGCGGCGCCAGCGTCAGGTAGGTGATGGCGGTCACGGTGCTGCCATCGCCGGGCGGCGTAGTGACGGTCCTGGCGAGGTCCGTCGGGAACTTGAAGAACGCCGGATCGAGACCCTGTGCGTTGCCGGCTAGGTCCGGTTTGGGACCTTCGAACGGCACGTATGTTGGCAGCTTCAGCACACCGCCGCTCGCCACACCCCCCGCGGGTGGTGGTGCGGAGGTCGATGGCGCCGCGGGCGCACACGCCTGGAGCAGCGACGCGCCGACTGCGCCGGCCGCCAGCAAGCCGCTGCGAATGACAAAAGCGCGCCTATCAAAGCGAGCCGTGTGGTCTTGGTCAGTCATGGTTCAGTTCCCCCTCATGCCTTAGATGGCGCGCTGTTGGCCTACCCAGTACGGGTCGCGCAAGCGCCGCTTGTACAACTTGCCATTCGGATCGCGAGGCAGCGCGTCCACGAAGTCGATGCTGCGCGGCAACTTGTAGCGCGCAACGCGGCCCTGCAGAAATTCGAGTAGCTCGGTCCGGAGCTGGTCTTCAGATTGCGACTGCCCTAGCGGCAACAGCTCAACAACGGCTTTGACTTCTTCGCCCCACTCGGCGTTAGGGATACCGAAGACCGCGACGTCGGCGACCCGCGGATGGCTGATCAGGACGCTCTCGATCTCTGCTGGATAAATGTTCACGCCACCAGAAATAATCATGTCGGCTTTACGATCGCTGAGAAACAGGTAACCGTCTTCGTCCAGATAGCCCACGTCGCCGACGGTGCGGTACTCACCGCGTCTGGATTGCTCGGTCTTCTGCGGGTCTTTGTAGTACTCAAACCCGACGCGGTTGCGATTGGTCGAGTAGATGGTCCCGATCTGGCGTGGCGGCAAAATCGCGCCCTCGTCGTTCATGATGACGATGACGTTGTCATTGCGCGCCTTGCCTACCGAGCCTGGTTTGGCGAGCCACTCGTCAGAAAAAATAATGGTTCCGCCCACCCCTTCGGTGGACGCGTAGTACTCGTCGATCACAGGCCCGAACCAGTCGATCATGCGTTGTTTGACTTCTGGAGCGCACGGCGCGGCGCCGTGGATGACATGCCGCAAAGACGACGTGTCATATGCGTTGCGCACGTCCGCTGGTAATCCGAGCAGCCGCACGAACTGTGTCGGCACCAGGTGGGTGATCGTCACGCGGTATTTTTCGATCAGCTCGAGGGTGCGTTCGGCCTGGAAGCGATCCATGATCACCACGGTGTGACCCAGGTGCATCGATGGCGATACCATCACCATCGGCGCCGTGTGGTACCACGGGCACGCTAGCAAGTGGACGTTGTTTGGCTCGTCACGCGTCACCTTGTAGCCATACAGCGCTCCACCGAGGTCCGTATCTTCGATGGCGGTGTCTGGGAGCGCGCGCCGCACACCTTTTGGCCGGCCGGTTGTCCCCGACGTGTAATTCATGACCGCGCCAATCGAGCGGCTCGCAGGCGAGGTTGTGGGCTGGCCGGCGGTCAGCTCGTCAAAGGATCGGAAACCGTCCAGTGGCCCAACGCTGAAGACGCGATCTGCTCTGAAGCCCGTCTGCTCGATCGCCGCGCGGCAGGCGTCGGCATACTGGCCGTCGACGACAAAGGCTTGCGCTTCACAGTCCTGGAGGATGTAGGCGATCTCGGGACCGACCAGGTGAAAGTTGATCGGCGTCAAGTACAGGCCGATTTGCTGCACCGCGAGATACAGCTCCAGCGCTTCGAGCGAGTTCGGCAGCATGGCCGCGATC
>DASYKL010000530.1:0-4742 GCA_035995405.1 Chloroflexota bacterium | reverse complement strand
TCGCAACAGGCAACGAAGCGGACCTCGACGTCCTGGACATCCTCGAATACCTGCTCGAAGACGACGAAACGAATGTCGTCGCCCTGTACCTGGAAGGGTTGCGCAACCCGGCGCGGTTCCGTGCTCTCGCTGTCGAAGCCGCCCACCGCGGCAAGCCGATCGTCGTCCATAAAGTCGGTCGCTCAGAAGCGGGCGCGCGGTCGGCGATCTCGCATACGGGCGCGTTGGCCGGCGCGGACGAGCTGTACGACGCGTTCTTTGAGCAGCTCGGCGTCCTGCGCACCCGCACATTCGGCGAGCTGATCGATGTCCCGGCCGCGCTCGCCAGCCGACGCCAGATGCGGGGTCCACGGTTGGCCATTCTGACGTCCACTGGTGGCGCTGGCGTGCTGGTCGCCGATGCATGCGGAGTGCTGGGTCTGGAGACGCCACCACCAGACGAACCGACGCACGTGCGATTGGCGGAATTGCTCGTTGGAGAAGGCGCTGTCGCCGATCGCAACCCGGTCGACGTGACCCTGGCGGGCTTGAAATCCGAAATCCTGCTGGAAGCGACAGCCGCGCTGCTTGGCAGTCCGACGTACGACGCGGTGGTGGTCGTGGTCGGTGCCTCCGCTCTGGCCAATCCGGACCTGGCTGCCGGACCAATTGTGGCGTCGCTGGAGCGCAGCACGAAGCCACTGCTGGCGTACGTGAGCCCGTATGCGCCGGCAATCGTGCAGCGGTTGAATCAGCACGGCATACCGACGTTCGACACTCCCGAGGGCTGCGCGGCCGCTCTGGGTGCTTTGCACCGTTTCGCGACTCCACGGCTCGTTGCGCCTTCGACCGCGCTACCCGCTGCTCCGCCAGGTATTCTCGCCGCGCTGCCGAGCGGCACGCTCAATGAAGCTGAGTCCAGCCGGCTGCTCACCGCCTTCGGCATCGAAACCGTGCGTGCGCTCGTCGCCGCGACGCCCGCCGAAGCCGGCAGAGCCGCCAGCATGCTGGGACCTCAGGTGGTGCTAAAAGTACTGGCTCGTGATCTGGCCCACAAATCCGACCTGGGCGGTGTCGAGGTGGGGGTGGCAGCCGAGGTGGTGCCGCAACGCGCGACGGCGATGATGGCCGAAGTGCGCCGCCACCGCCCCGACCTGCAGATCGACGGCTGGCTGCTCCAGGAGCAAGTCACCGGCGTCGAAATGATCGTCGGCGTACGGCGCGACCCACAACTCGGGGTGGCGATCATGGTCGGCGCGGGTGGCATCAACGCCGAATTGCTCGCTGATACTGCGCTCCGCCTGGCGCCCGTCGATCTGGACGAAGCGCGGGCGATGATCGGTCAACTCCGCAGCGCGCCATTGCTCAGCGGTTACCGCGGCCGACCGCCCGCCGATAGAGAGGCACTCGCCCGCTGCATCGTGGCCCTGTCCAACATGGCAGTTACGCTGGGCGGGCGCTTGCTCGAAGCCGAAATCAATCCGCTGTTCGTGTTGACGGCTGGTCAAGGAGCCCGAGCTGCCGACGCGCTGGTCGTGCTGGACAGCGAGCGGCCCACAGAATGAGCGAGCTGACGCGCCGCGGCTTCATGCGCCTGGCCGCCAACGGACTGGTCGCCGGCGCACTCGGGACGCCGCTAGTCTTCGCCGCCTGCCGACCCGCCGCTCCAGGTGGTGGGACGCCGGCCGGAGTCTCGCGCAGCGCGTTGACCGCCGGACTGAAACTGCCGACACATGTGCCATTCCAGGCGCCAAAGCCGGACATGGAGCCAACTGTGAGTGGTGTCCCGCCTGTGTACAACGCCTATCCGAGTGGTCCACTGAAAACCGTGCCCGGGCCGATTGGCAAGGGCGGCGACGTGACGCTGACCGGTCGATTCATCGGGCCGCCCGCCACGCCGTTCGAGCAGAACGTGGCCTGGCAGGAGATGAACAAGCAGGTCGGCTTCAACCTGAAGTTCAACATGTACCCGCAGGCGGACTACGCCACGCGACTCCAGACGCTTATTGCCGGCGGACAGTTGCCTGACATCTTCGTCCAGGCTTCACAAGCCAGCACCATGCAGAGCGAACCGGAGTTCATGGAAGCGCAAGCCGCCGACCTGACGACATTCCTTGCTGGCGACGCCATCAAGGATTATCCGAACCTGGCGAATTTGCCCTCGTACGCCTGGCCGACGATGGTTTTCAACGGCAAAATCTTCGGCATTCCGCGCCTGAAGGGCGGCCTGGCTGGACCAAACGGCACGTCGCTGATCGCCCAGGGCAAAGCATTCGACGCCATCGGCCAGGGCAGTCTGACATTCAAGAACACGGGCGAGTTCAGCAGTGCCCTGAAAGCGGTCACCAACGCGCGTGCAGGTGTGTTTGCACTCGGCCAAACAGGCTTGATTGCGCCGCACTGGTGGTTTGCGCAATGTTTCGGCGCGCCCAATCAGTGGCGCAGTGTTGGCGGCAAGTTGACCCGCGATTGGGAGACCGACGAATACCGTGCCGCGCTCGCCTATTTTCGTTCGCTGTGGGATATGGGTGTAGTCCATCCTGAGACGCCTTCCGGTGGCCCGACCAATGGCTTTTACGCTGGCAAGCATGTCTTATGGCCGAACTCGTTCATCGCCTTCGATACGACGTGGGCCTCGTCGGTCCGCCAGGACCCGGATTTTAAGCCGCGCGTCATCACGCCATTCAGCGCCGATGGATCGGTGCAGCCGGTGTATCACCTGGGCCTCGGCCAAACCGGTCGGACCGTCTTGCGCAAAGCGAGTCCAGAGCGTGTCAAGGAGCTGCTCGGTCTGCTGAATTACTTTGTGGCGCCGTTCGGCAGCCAGGAATATTTGCTCCTGTATTACGGTGTCCAGGGTGCGGATTGGACGTATGACGCGCAGGGTAATCCGCGCCAGACAGAGCAAGGTGCCCGCGACGTTTTGACGACGAATCTGTGGTTTCCCTTCGTCACCCCGCCAGACGCGCTGTACAACCCCGCCCTAGGCGACTATGTCAAGGTCGCCCGCCAGGCCCAGGTAGAGTCGTTTGCGTTAGCGCTCACAAATCCGGTCGCCGGGTTGTACTCGAAGACGGATGCCAGCCAGGGCACGGCTTTGACGCAGCGGATAGCCGACACGGTGACAGGCATCGCTTATGGTCGTGACGGTTTGTCGGCGTTGGACGAAGCGGTACGGACCTGGCGGCGCGATGGCGGCGACCAGATTCGGGCCGAATACGAACAGGCTCTGCAGGTCGCGAGCGGATGACGTCCGGCGCATGACCTACGAAGAAGCCAGCGGCGATATCCGCATGGCACTGACGGGCGACTCGCTGATCTCGCGACGGTTGCGCCCGTACCGTGAGCCAGCGTTCCTGGCGCTGGCAGACCTGCTGCGGGGCGCCGATGTTAGCGTTACCAACGCGGAAACGTTGTTCCACCACTACGAAGGCGTGCCGCTCAGCGACTCCGGCCCCTTCGGCACTTACGCCGCGTGCGACCCCGTCGTCATCGACGATTTGAAATGGCTCGGCTTCAAGATGGTCTCGACGGCCAACAACCATGCGGTCGACTACGGCGAAGTCGGGCTCCTGAGCAATCTGCGCCATCTGACGGCGCATGGCCTGCCGCACGCCGGGACGGGGCGCAACCTGACCGAAGCCGCGGCGCCGGCCTATCTCGATACGCCGGCCGGCAGCGTCGCTTTGTTAGCGCTAACACTGACCCTGCCGCCGGGTGACCATCGGGCCGGCGAAGCACGCGGACCAATCCGCGCCCGGCCGGGCGCCAACGTATTGCGCCAGACCATCACCAACACCGTCCCGCAAGCCGCCTTCGATCAGCTGCGCGAGATCGGCCGACAACTCAATCTCGGCCTCGGCTTTCGCGAGACCGCCGAGGGCCTGCAGTTCCTCGGCCAGCGCTTCGTCGCGGGCGACACCTATCAACGCGACGCCGTCGCCAACGACTTCGACCTGCAGCTCAACCTGCGCTGGATCGCTGAAGCTCGACGCATGGCCGACTGGGTCGTTGTATCGATGCACTGCCACGAACGCGGCGCCACCCCCGACGATCCACCCGACCTGGCCCGTTCGTTTGCCCACGCCTGCATCGACGCCGGCGCAGACGTCGTCTTCGGCCACGGACCACATCGCGAACGAGGCATCGAGATCTACAACGGCAAGCCGATCCTGTACGCGCTCGGCAATTTCGTCCTGCACAACGATTTGATCAAGTGGCAGCCGTGGGATCTCTACACCCGCTACGGACTTGGTCCAGAAGCGACCACGTCCGACCTGTACGATCATCGCTCCGGTAATGGCACTCGCGGCCAGGCTGTCGAGTCGATTGGCTGGCGAACGGTCGTAGCCACCGTCGACTTTACCGCGCACACGTTGAGTGAAATCCGCTTGCATCCCGTCGACCTTGGGTTTGACACCGGCAAGCGCAGCCAGCGGGGGCGACCTGTGCTGGCGAGCGGCACCGTGGCCGAAGAAATCTTGTGCCGCATGCAGCAGCTCTGCGCACCCTATGGCACCGAGGTGGCCATCGCAGATGGGTGTGGCCTTATTCGCGTCGCGGCGCAGGCCAAAGCCAGTGCCTGAAGCCAATGCCTAAAGCCAGGCCCGCCTTCGACGACGGGTCAGCGCTCGATGGGGCGGCAGATGGAGTCGCGGCGCTGCGGTCGGGCCCGAGCGCGATCTCACGGACCGCCGACATTCTGCGCGTCTTGAGCTACCACGGTGAGCTGAGCGCCCGCGAAGTGGCGCGATACATCGCAG
>DASYKL010000529.1:0-9032 GCA_035995405.1 Chloroflexota bacterium | reverse complement strand
CAGTAATGGCAACGCGGTAACAGCGATCACGCGACCGAGAAAATCGCGTCGATGGAGAGTCAACACGGCCTGGTAGCTCCTTCTAGAATGGGCACCCGTGGATGTCCTGGTAACCGGCAGCAGCAGCGGATTTGGCGAGTTGACGGTCAAAGCGTTGGCAAGCGCCGGCCATCGCGTCTTTGCGTCGATGCGCAACGTCGAGAGCCGGAATGCACCGGCCGCCCAGATGCTGCGCGAGTGGGCTCGGAGGCACAGCGCTGATCTGGACGTTGTTGAGTTGGACGTACTCAGCGAGGGGTCCAGTGGTGCCGCAATCGACTTCATCCTGGGTCGCACCGGGGGGCGCATCGATGTGGTGGTGAACAACGCGGGCGCCAGCGCGTCTGGACCCATCGAGGCATTCACCATGGAACAGATCGAAGGGCTGTTCAGCCTGAACGCCTTCGGTCCGCTGCGCGTGTGCAAAGCAGTCCTGCCGGCAATGCGGGCGCAGGGCTCCGGGCTCATCATCTTCATCACCAGCACGCTGGGGCGCGTGCTGCCCGGGCGGGGCGGGCTCTATCCGGCCACCAAGTGGGCCGAAGAGGGACTGGCCGAGTCGCTGTGCTACCAGGTGCGGCCGTTTGGCATCGACGTGGCCATCGTGGAGCCAGGCGCCTTTCCTACGCCCGCGCACGGCAAGGTCATGCTTGCGGCTGATTCGGAAATCGAAGCAGCCTACGCCGCGGTCGCTCCGCCAGCGGCGCCGCCGCGTCCCGACCCGCCGATCGGACACCGCGAGCCCGATCCAAGCGAGGTCGCCGATGCCGTCAAGCAGATCATCGCGCTGCCGGCTGGTCAGCGGCCGCTGCGGACCGTCGTCGGACCGGTGTTCACCGAAGGCGTCGCCGAGTACAACTCCGTCTACGACCGCACCAGGGCACATCTGGCAGAGGTCCTGCGCCGCCCAGATCAGGCGATCACCTGGTCAGCGCCCAGTGCCGCAAGTAAGGTCCGCCCGCTGAGCACGAGCTGACGCACAACGTCCGCCATCAGGAGGCCACCCCCGTGGGCCCTACTGTGCGTGCGTCAGTCTCAGGCCGTCAATGCCAGATTTCCGATCACCTGATCGATCGGATTACCAGGCTGGAGTGAGGTCGTGCGTCTGGATGGCCCAGGCCCGCTCAAGCCGCGGCAAGTCCTCCTGCAGGCCCACTTCGCTCAGAATGTCGAACGCGTCGCTGCCTGGTGGCCCAGCGGCCTGGCCGATGCGCATGGGCGTGCCGCTCAGACAGACCGGCGCGCCTGGCATGACAACCGTCCCGACCGAGTCAACTTGCTGAACCACGCTCAAGCCGCTGGCCCGAACGAGCGGGTCCTGCATCAGCTCGGCGCGTGGAATCACGCGTTGGGCCCCCAGCCCGATTGCCTGCAGCGCCGCGACGACGTCTGCAACGGCTCGCGTGGCGACGCTGGCCTCCAGCTGCGCCACATTTGTCAGGCCCAGTGCATCGGCGACTCGGGAAGCTTCGTCGGGCTTGTAGCCGACGAAAAACCAGCCGTCGCTGGCCTGAAAAAACCGCTGGTTCGGGCCGCTGCCCAGGGCGTCCCAGCCCCGCGGCTCGTCCCACACCTTGGTCTGGTGCTGCTGAAAGTGCACCGCCTGGTGGTAGGTCGCGGTTTTGACTAACGCCGCTTCGACGTGCTGGCCCTCGCCAGTCCGCAAGCGATGGAAGACGGCGAGCGCGACAGCGAAAGCCTCCAGGCAGCCGGTCCCGATATCCACGGGGTTGTACGGGCCGAGAATGGACGGCGGGTCGCCGACGCGCTCTTCCACACCCGTGACGGCTTGCCCCTGCCGTTCATAGCCGCGCCACGAGGCCCATGGCCCACTGCCATAACAGTTCACCGAAGCGTAGATGACGTCCGACTTTCGGGCGCGCACCTGGTTGTAGCCAATGCCGTAACGCTCCGCGGTGCCGGGCGGAAAGTTTTGCAGGATAATGTCGCTGCGCTCCAGCAGCTTCCAGAACACCTGCTGCCCTGCGCGCGACTTCACGTCGAGCAAGATGCTGCGCTTGCCGCGATTCAGGTACCCGTGCTCACCAACGCGCGACTGCGGACCGTAGATCTTGATGACGTCCGCGCCGAATTCGTACAGCAATCGCCCGCCAGTAGGACCGGCCAGAACCTGACACACGTCAAGCACGCGCAATCCCTCCAACGCCGCGGTGACGTGCTCGGTGCCGCTCGGGCTATGCGGTGGCGCCGGCTCGGCTAACTCGGCCAGAACAGTCTGGCGGTCGGCGTCAGGCAGGTGCCGCGGCCCCTGGATCGCGCCCTGGCTGCCGAACGTGTGGACAGCGAAGCCGGGCATCCACGTTGTGCCGAGCTCGGGATCGTCGAGCGCGACAACGGCGCCTGAGGCACGCGCATGGTCTGTCGCGAGCCACTCCACGGGGGTGCGGATGAACGCCAGGGCGGCTCCGGCGGCATTGCCGATCGCTTCCCATTCGATCGCCGGCCGGGTCAGGAACAGCCTGGTCAGGCGCTCATGCAGCCGCGCATTGACCTCCGGGTTTCGCAGCTCGGTCTCGTCCAGGAGCGCCGGACCCCAGTGCGACACGCCGGCGGCTTCGGCAAACCACGGCAAGAACCGGTAACTGGAGGGGTCGAATTGCACGTACCGGCCATCGCCACAGCGATACGCACCGCTGCCGTTGCCGCGGATGGGGCGCGCGTCGCGTAACCCTTTCGACTCGACATACGCCCCGGCTGGGCCGATGAGCTGGAACATCGCGTTGAACAGCGGCGCCTCGATGCGTTGACCCTTGCCCGAGCGTGCGCGTGCGATCAGCGCCATGACGACGGCCGTGGCGCCCATGAACGCCGCGAAGTTGGACGCGAATGGCAGAGCTGAGTACACCACGCGCGACCAGTCCCAATTGGGCGGCTCTTCGCCCCTCCGCGGACGGCAGTTGTCCGTGGCAGCGTCGATCACGCCCTCCCAGCCAGGTAGTGCCGCGCGCGGGTCGTCGCGGGCGAAGCCAGGTAAAGAGCAGTACACCAACCGCGGGTGCCGCTCGGCCATCTCGACAGGGCCAAGCCCGAAGCGCTCCATCACGCCCGGTCGAAAATTCTCGATCACCACGTCGGCGCGCGCGATCAACTGTTCGGCGATCACGCGCTCGCTTGTTTGCTTCAGGTTGAGACTGACCCGTCGCTTCCCGCGATTGAGAAATGCGTCAGCCGCGTCGTGCCACAACGGGCCCGACGGCGGATCGACGTGAACGACGTCCGCGCCCTGGTCCGACAGCATCGTCGCGAGCATCGGTCCCGCGATGTACTGGCCAAAATCGACAACCTTAATTCCGGTCAGCGCTCCCGTCGTGGTGCGCTCCTGCCCGGTCAGCCCCACAACCGCTCGGACGCCCGCCGCGCACCTTCAGCCATTGCCTCCAGCTTGGCCCAGACGACCTCTTCATGCCCGACTCGCGAGCCGATTCCGCAGTCGGTGCCCGCCTGGACGTTTTCCTTTCCCACGATGCCGGCGTAGTTCACCAGTCGCTCCGCCACCAGGTCCGGATGCTCGACCAGGTCGGTCGCGTGGCTGATCACGCCGGGCATCAGGATTTTGCCGTCTGGCCAATTGACGTTCTGCCATACCCGCCATTCGTGCTCGTGGCGCACATTGCCGGCCTCGATGGTGTAGGCCTGCGCATCGATCTTCAGCAGCAGGTCGACGACGTGGCGCAATTCGATGTCGTTGACGTGCGGTCGATGGCCGCTGCCCCAGCACGAGTGGAAGCGCACCTGGTCAGTCGGCACGCCGTCGAGTGAGTGGTTGATAATCTGAACGCAGAACTCAAGATAGCGGCGGTACTCGTCGATGCTCCAGTCCGGATAGAACATCCACGACGTCAGGAATTCTGGCTCGTCGACCTGGACCGTGAATCCGGCTGCGGCGATCGCGCGGTACTCCTCACGGACTGCCTCGGCGACGGCAGTCATGTAGGCCTCTTCGCTCGGGTAGTAGGTGTTGCGCGACCCGGCGCCGAGACTGAGCGGACCGAGCGCGGCGACGAAGCCCTCGGCCGCCTTGCCCTGGAGCGCGTTCTTGAAGATCTCCAGGTCCGAGCGGATTTGCGCCTGCGCGGTGTATTTGACGGGCCCGGTGCAGACGCGCTCCGTCGTGGCCGGTTTCGGCGCACCCGGCGTGAAGAAGCCAGGCCGAATCGGTCCGCCCGAGCCCTGCATCCACAACCCCGACTCGTAAAAGCCAGGGAACTGGCGACGATCGCGTTCGGCCACGGCCGCCCGTTTGCGGGGCACACCCGGATCGATCGGCAGCGCCTCCCAACCCGTTACTCGCTCCTGCATGTAGCCGGTGTAGCTGCCTGCCTTGACGTACTCGCCATCATTGACGATGTCCACGCCGCTCGCCATCTGACGCTCGACGATCTCTTGCACGGCAGTGGGCAGGCGGCTCCTGATGCCCGGCTCATCGCGCGCTGCGAGCAGTTTGTTCAGGTCGGCGGGCCGCGGCAGATTGCCGGCGTGGGAAACGAGGATGCGGTCGGTGTTGTGTCGCAACGTGTAGTCCTTTCTAGGCTCGCAAAAGACGTCAGCCCGGCCACAGTCGCGCGCTGGCGCGTCGTGCACCCTCGACCAACGCTTCCAGCTTCGCCCAGGCCAATTGTGGATGGACACGGCCGCCCAGGCCGCAGTCGGTGCCGGCAATGACACGATCGCGGCCGACACGCTGGGCGAATCGCGTAATGCGTTCGGCGACGAGGTCCGGGTGCTCGACCACATTGGTGGCGTGGCTGACCACGCCCGGAATCAGCACCCGATCCTGGGGCAGATGAGCCTCTTCCCAGACGTGGTACTCATGCTCGTGGCGCACATTGCCGGCCTCGAACAGGTACGCACCGGCGTTGACACGCAGCACCAGGTCGACGATTTCGGCGAGTGGAATGTCGGTCACGTGAGGACCGTGCCAACTGCCCCAGCAGATGTGGTATCGAACTTTGTCCAGGGGCAGACCGGCGAGCGCGTAATTGAGTGCGTCGATACGCAGACGGCAATAGTCGCGATACGCCTCCAGGCCGATCTGGATGCCGATGCGATCCCATAAGGCGGTCAGCCAGGCATCGTCGACCTGGACGGTCAACCCGGCCTCGACGATAGTGTGGTACTCGGTCTTCATCGCCTCGGCGATGGCGAAGACGTAGGCCTCGTCGGTGGGGTAATACTCGTTGCGGCGATTGGGTTCGAGGCTGGCAGGCGCCGCCACGGGCAGGAAGCCCGTGGCAACGTGGGCCGTGGCCAGAGCGATGCGGAAATTGTCGATGTCACGTTGGAGCGCGCTCTGGCCCGTGTAGGTGATGGGCCCGGTACACACCCATTCGGTCGGTGCACCGGGCGTGAGCACCTGCGCCGAGGTCGAGTACCACAGCGTTCCGGAGCGCGTCGCCTCATCGTAAAACTCGCCGAATTGCTGTCGTTCGGCACCCCGCGCCAGGGGTGCTGCGCCAGCCTCGAGCGGCCGCGCCTCGAACCCACCCAGCCGCTCGACTGCGTAGCCTGTCCAACTGGCCTTGCCGAACTCGCCGTCGTCGACCACGTCAATACCCAGCGCGGCCTGGTGTCGTACGACATCAACGACGGCATCGGCGAGTGGCATCTCGCCCGCTTCGAAGGCGGCTGGTCGGGGCAGCGTTCCAACGTGCGTGGTCAGAATCCGGTCGGTCATCGACGAGCCTCTTTTGGCGCACTCAACGAGCCGCGGCCCCATGTACCGAGCCAATCGGTGGCGAAATCCAGGAAGCTCGCCATAGCCCGGGTCTGTGGACCTCGCTCCGACCACGCCAGCGCGAGCGAGTACTGCAAATGGAGTCCCTCGATTTCCAGGATGGCGACCCGCTCACCGAACTGGCGAGCGATCCGGTCGCCCGTAATGCCGATGCCCACCCCTTCGGCGGCCAACCCGAGCAGCGCCGTGGGATCGTTGGCCTCGAAGCGGACCTGGGGCTCCAGACCGCAGGCGCGAAAGGCCTGATCCACGATGAGTCGCGGCGTCTCTTCGGTCGACGTGAGGATCAGCGGCTCGTGAGCCAGATCCTCTAAGGTCACACTCGATTGCTGCGCCAGGCGATGCTGCGGAGAAACGACGACCACCAGGTCGCGCGTGAACACGCGCCGCGTCAAGATACCTGGCACGCTGATCACATCAGGGGCGCCTTCGGCCGGGACGAGCAGACAGGCCACGTGAACGTCGACCGATTCGAGAAGGCGCAGCAACAGGCTACTGGTGCGCTCGACGAGGCGAACGTCGAGATGCGGGTGGCGTCGCAGGAAAGCCGCCAGGAAGCTAGGCAACCACGACATGCCCGAGCCCGTGACGGCGCCAACGACCAGTTGGCCGCGCCCCAACTGCGCATATTCGAGCATCTCCTCGCGGGTGGCTTTCACGTCGGCGAGCAGGCGATCTGTGCGGACGAGTAACGCCGTCCCTGCATCGGTCAAACTCAAGCTGCGCCCGCTCCGCTCGACCAGTCGAACGCCCAGCTCGTGCTCGAGCGCTTTGATTTGCTCCGACAGTGTCGCCTGACTGACGCACAAAGCATCGGCGGCATTACGAAAGCCGCCCGTGCGGACGATCGTGGCAAAGTACTGCAGTTGCCGGAACTCCATCGTTCAGAGCCCGAGGGTAACCCGCCCGCGCCTCGAATTCCTACTGATTGGTTGAAGCGATCAGGCGATCGAAAAGTCGTCGTTGATACCGCCTGCTCTGCCGCGCAAAGTAGCAGCACTGTTTCATGACTGATGGGATGAACAAGGTCGTCGATTCTCCCGAGGCAGCGCTGGCCGATCTGTCCGACGGAGCGTCGATCGCCGTTTCGGGATTTGGAACCAGCTATGGTTTTGCCTGCAGTCTGCTCGTTGCGGCGCGCGACCGAGGCGTCAAGAACCTGACTCTGGTCAGCAACGGTCTGGGCACGGTCGGCCAATTGCGCGGCATGCTGCTGGTGGCGAGCGGACAGGTCTCGAAGCTGATCGTTTCGTTTTCCACTCGGCCGGGCATGCGCACGCCCGTTGACGAAATGCTGCAAAACGGGACGATCGAAGTGGAGCTGGTGCCGCAGGGGACGCTGGTCGAGCGGATGCGCGCCGCCGGGGCCGGCATCCCAGCTTTCTATACCCCGACCGGAGTGGGCACACCGATCGCCGACGGCAAAGAAGTCCGTGAGTTCAACGGCAGAACCTACATCCTGGAGCAGGCGCTGTCCGTGGACTACGCCTTCATCAAGGCGTACCGCGCCGATAAGATGGGTAACGTGCAGTTTCGGGGCAGCAGCCGGAACTTCAACATGAGCTTTGCCAAAGCTGCGCGCGCGGCTGTCGTCGAAGTGGACGAGATCGTCGAGGTCGGTACGATCTCGGCCGAAGACGTCGGCCTGCCCGGAATTTTCGTCAGTCGCGTCTGCCGTGCAACCGTTGCCCCCGATGAGGCCAGGCTCGCTCCTCGTCGCGAGGTAGACAAACCGCGCGAATACCACGGCAAGCCGGCCTGGACGCGGCTGCAGATGGCCGAAGCCGTGGCCGGCATGTTCAGGCCGGGCGAGTACGTCAACCTGGGTAGTGGCATGCCTACCCTGGTGTCCAATTACATCCAGCGCCGCGGGGTAATCCTGCACGGCGAAAATGGCATCTTGAATTACGGTCCGCTGGTCTATGGCGACGATGTTGACCACGACATCTTCAACGCCGCCGGGCAATACGTCGCCCTTGAGTCCGGTGCCTCTTTCTTCGACAGCGTCACGTCCTTTGAAATGGCGCGCGGCGGTCGGCTCGATGCCGTCGTCCTGGGCGCGTATCAGGTGGATGAGGCCGGCAACCTGGCGAATTTCAGCACCGGCGATCCCAGGAACGGCGGTATCGGCGGGGCCATGGACCTCGTCGCGGGCAAGAAGCAGTTGATCATCATGATGGAGCACCGCGACAGCAAGGACCGCGCGAAGCTGGTGAAGCAGACCGCCTATCCCTTGACGGGTCCGGCATGTGTCGACGTGGTGGTGACCGACCTGGCGGTCCTGCGGCGTACGGAGGCTGGTTGGACACTGGAGCAGACTGCGCCCGGGTTCACGAGCGACGAGGTGCAGTCGCTTACTGAGATCGAGCTGCGTATAGCAGCAACAGCAAATGCCTGACAGACCCATGGATCGTCGCGTACGCGCCGCTGAGGCCTGGATCAAAGCCTTACGCACCGGTGAGGCATCGGCTACGACGGCGGCCGCTGCATACCTCGCTCCAGACGTCGTACTGGAGACCTCGGGCGCTCACATGTGGGGCAACGGCCACGAGGAGTTCCAGGGATACACGGCGGTGCTGGAGATGATCACGGGTATCGGTGTCATGACGGGCGTGTACCGCGGCGGCGCCTGGGCCGACCCGGTGGTTGAAGATACCCGGGTGAGAGTGACCGCGGACCTGGGCGGCGGTTTGCTCGCCTCGTCCAGCCTGACCTTTTCCTTTGACGAGCAGGGCCGAATCTCGCGTGTGGAGCAGGTGAACACACCCGGCGCCTCGCCGCCGGCCACCGACCGAATTCCTGATTTTGTGAAGGGCATCGTCAACTCTGCCCTGGCGAACAACACGCCCATGATCGTGGCCTACACTGACGAGTCAGGCTCACCAGTCCTGTCGTTCCGCGGCAGCACACAGGTTTACAGCGATACGCAGCTCAGTATCTGGGTCCGTCACGCCACGGGTGGCATGATCGGCGCCCTGAACCAGAATCCGAGAATGGCGTTGATGTACCGCGACCCGCACGGTCGAACGACCTTGACTTTCCAGGGTCGGGCACATGTTGAGACAAGTGCGGAGGTGCGTGATCGCGTCTTTGAGCTTGCCCCAGAAGTCGAGCAAAAGCACGACCTGCAGCGACATGGGGCGGCGCTCATCATTGACGTCGAGCGCGTCTCGGGTAACACGCCGCGGGGCGGAGTCAGGATGCAGCGGCCGGCCTCTCCCAACTAGCGTGTCAGGCT
>DASYKL010000528.1:0-2592 GCA_035995405.1 Chloroflexota bacterium | reverse complement strand
TGGCCGCCGAGCCACGAGGCGACCGCGCGGGTGTCCTCCATGCGCAGCTGCAGACGACCTTTGATGAATTCCTTGGCCTTGGTCAGCTCTCTGTCCGGGATCTTGTCCGCCATCTTGACGAGCTCCTCGATGGTCGCTTTGAGGGCTTCGTCGAGCTTGCTGGGATCGACGCCCGCATTGACCACGGTAGAGCCAGTATCCAGATAGTGGTTGACGTAAGAGTGGACGTCATAGCACAGGCTGCGCTTTTCGCGGATCTCCAGGAACAGTCGGCTCGACATCCCTTCGCCGAGGACCGCGTTCAGCACGTCCAGGACGTAGCGGTCAGGGTGAGCCGCCGACAGCCCAGGAGTGGCCAGGCAGAAGTGGGCCTGCTCGGTCTTCTTCGAGCGCAGCCGCAGCCGCGGCGTGTTGTCCGGAATCTGCGCCGGATACCACGTCGCAAACGGCCGCGACTCCCAGCCGCCCAGGTGCTCGGTCACCCGCTGGACCACTTCCTCGTGGGTCACGTTGCCCGCCACCGCGACCACCGTGTTCTGCGGCACGTACAACTGCTGCATGTAGCGGATGACGTCGTCGCGCGTCGTCTTCTTGACGCTGGCCGGCGTACCGCCCGTATCGCGCCCGAGCGGCTGGTGTGGCCAGACCACTTCGTCGATCAGGATGTTGACGATGTCGGCCGGGCTATCCTCGGTCATCGCCAGCTCTTCGAGGATGACCTCGCGCTCCTTTTCGAGCTCGAGCGGATCCATCAACGAGTTGAGCAAGCTGTCCGCGAGGATGTCGAGCGTGGCGGCGAAGCGATGATCGCCCACCTTGGCCCAGTACACGGTCAGCTCTTTGTCGGTTCCGGCGTTCATGACGCCGCCGATACCTTCGATTTCCTCTGAGATCTCGCGGGCCGTCGGGCGTCGCTTGGTGCCCTTGAAGAGCATGTGCTCGAGGAAGTGCGATACGCCGGCGATTTCGTCGCTCTCGTAACGAGAGCCCGCTCCAATAAAGATGTTGATGCTGACGGAGCGGGTGTGCGGCAGTGAGCTGCTGACGACGCGGAGGCCGTTCTTCAGGACGGTCTTTTCAAACATTAAGTCGACGTGAGTGTACGGGACGCAGTCGGCTACCCCACGCCAACACCGAGGTAGGCGTTTCTCACTCGCTCGTCCGCCAGCAGCTCGGCGCTCGGACCACTGAGGACGATGCGGCCCGTCTCCAGGACAAACGCGGCGTCCGCGAGCTCGAGCGCCTGGTGGACGTTTTGCTCCACCAGCAGCACGGTCAAACCCTGCTGGCGCAGCACGCGCAACGTCTCGAACATCTCGCCCACGAGCCGCGGCGCGAGCCCAAGGCTCGGCTCATCCAGCATCAGCAAACGTGGCAAGCCCATCAAGCCTCGACCGAGTGCGCACATCTGGCGCTCGCCGCCTGACAGCGTGCCGGCGGCCTGGGTGCGGCGCTCTTTGAGTCGGGGGAACAGGCTGTAGACACGCTCCAGGGTCGCGGCCCGCTGGGCTTTGGCGCGCGCCGCATAGGCGCCCAGCTCGAGGTTCTCCTGGACGCTCATGCGGGGCCAGAGCTGGCGCCCTTCGGGGACGTGGATGATGCCAAGGTCAACGATCTGATCGCTGCGCGCGTGGGTGATGTCCTGGCCCGCAAAGCGGACGGTACCGCTTGTGCTCTCCAGCAGCCCCGACAGGGTTCGCAACGTCGTGGTCTTGCCCGCGCCGTTCGAGCCCAGCAGGGCCACAACCTGGCCTTCAGCGACGCTGAACGAGACGTCCCACAGGGCCGTCACGTTGCCATAGGCGGCGCTCAGCCCATTGACGTGGAGTAGCGGCGCTATCTTCTCAGCCACCAATGACGAGGTGCCACCCGACGGACGGTCAACAGCCCGCGGCTGCTCAGCGGACATCTGTCTCCTGCGCGGCGGCCGTGACCGGCGTGGCCGTCGTCCCTAGATACGCCTCGATCACCCGCGGGTTGTTACCAACTTCCTCCGCGGTCCCTTCAGCAATCTTCTCACCAAAATCGAGCACAATGACCCGATCGCAGATCGCCCGAATCGCCCGCATGTTGTGCTCGATGTAGAGCACCGTCACCCCGCCATCGCGTATCTGGCGGATCAACACCAGCATCCGATCGAGCTCCACCGGCGTCAAACCACCGCCGACTTCATCGAGGCACAGCAGCCGCGGCCCCGTGGCCAACGCCCGCGCCACTTCCAGCAGTTTCAAATTCCCGACGCTGAGGTTGCGGGCTGGCAGGTCGGCCAACGCGTCGAGCCCGGTCTGCTGTAGGACTGCCGCAACCGTTTCGTGCGCCCGCGCTGCCAGGCGACCGAACGACGCGCCGACCCGCACGTTGTCGCGCACCGACAGCTCGCCGAACGGCGCCGGGATCTGGTGCGTATGGCACAGGCCGAGTTTGACGAGCGCGTGCTGGCTGCGGCCGTCCGTGCGCTGACCCTCGAACCAGATCTGGCCGCTTGTCGGTTTGAGGGCCCCAACGACACACCGAAACAGCGTCGTCTTACCCGCGCCGTTCGGTCCAACCAGACCGACGATTTCGCCTGGCGTCACCTCGAGCGAGACCTCC
>DASYKL010000527.1:0-3262 GCA_035995405.1 Chloroflexota bacterium | reverse complement strand
CAGGTCCTGGTTGAGCGACTCCATGAACTCGCCCATGGCCGCGAAGTCTTCCGGTGACCAGACTGGTGTGTCGCCTGGTTTGCCCGACATGGCGTCGTAATCCTGCTGTGAGGCGTAGGTCAAGATGATGTACTTCATCGTTTTCTCCTTTGCTCTGGACACCTGGAACGTCGGAGCCAGCGGTCCATTGCGGACATCTGTGTCTCAGGCCGTCAGGGCAGCAGCACTCAGGTGTGCACCGAGAAGCACATGGAAACGTGATTCACTGAGCGCTACGTATCGCTGCGCTACCGCTGACCGCTGGCTCCTTCAACACAATCGCTGCCACCGCAAGACACACCAGCATCAGCCCCGTGCTGATCGCCCAGGTCAGGTGATAGCCATCGCTCAACGCTGAGATCGCGTTCTCACCTCGGGATAGTCCGTCCCGCGTCCGCTCGCTCGCGATCGTGGCCAGGATGGCCAACCCAAGCGATGCGCCGACCTGCGTGGTCGTATTTAGCAGTCCTGACGCCAGGCCGGAGTCGGACTCCGTAGCATCAGCCATGGCCAGCATGCTCAGCGACGTGAAAGCCAACCCTGCGCCGATGCCGGCCAGAGTCATCGGCAACAACAGGTCAACAACGTAGTCGGACTGTAGTGGCGAGCGCGCAAACAGGAACATCGATGCACTGATACTGGTCAGGCCGACGAGCAGCACAACGCGTGAGCCGAACCGCGTGATCAAACGCGCCGACAGTCCGATCGACATCGCTGCCATCGCGATCGTGTCAGGCAAAAACGCGAGGCCAACCTGGAGCGGGCCATACTGGAGAATCCGCTGCATGTACAGCGACCCGAGAAAGAAGAACCCAAAGAAGCCGGCGACCATGAGCGCTTGCACGGCATTGGCACCGGAAAAATTGCGCGATGTGAACAATCGCAATGGCATGAGTGGCGAACGAACGCGAGCTTGTCGGACAACAAAGGCAATGAGCATGGCGACGGCGACCACACCGAATCCGATTGTGTGGCTGGACCCAAGGCCATAGACATCCGACGCGACAATGGCGTACACGCCGAGCATGAGTGCCGCCGTCACGAGAATCGCGCCGAGCACGTCAGCGCCTGCGCTGAGGCCCAGGCCCGCATCGGGAGCGATCAACCGCAGACCGAGCACAATCGTTACGACACCAATCGGCACGTTGACAAAGAAGATCCAGTGCCAGCTCACAGCTTCCGTAATCAGCCCGCCTGCCAGCAGACCAATGGCGCCGCCGGCGGACGCGACGAACGCGAAAATACCCATTGCCCGCGCTCGCTCGGCGGGTTCCTGGAACATGGTGACGACCATGCCCAGGATGACGGCGGACCCGACCGCGCCGCCGATGCCCTGCACAAAACGGGCAGCAATCAGTACCGGCTGGCTGAAAGACAGCCCGCACAATGCCGAAGCCACGGTGAACATTCCCACGCCGAGGAGAAACACCCGCTTGCGGCCGATCAGGTCGCCCAGACGACCGGCGAGCAGCAGCAAGCCTCCATATGCGATCAGGTAGGCATTCACCACCCAGGCCAAGGCAGCCTGGGTGAACCCGAGATCAGCTTGAATTGAGGGCAGGGCTACGTTGACGACCGTCCCGTCGACAACGATGAGCAGAAAGCCGGTGCACAAGACCAGCAGCGAGACCCAACGTGAGTAAGGCTGGCGGGCTGGCGCGTGGGTAACGCCCGGCGTTCGTCCGGGATCGGTCCAAGTTTCGGTCTGACTGATGGTCATCGAGCGTTCTGGAGATGATGCACGAAGCCGCAATCGGACGCCCATTTGGGCGATCGCAGCCTCAGCTCGTGGTCGACTCTGTCAGTCCTGCGAGCCCGCGATGGACGGCGGCAATCAGATCGTCCAGGTCGAATGGCTTGCGTAAGTACCCGTAGGCACCAGCGGCGCGAGCCTTCGCCGCCGCGTCACCATCAGCGCTGATGGCGAGGATCGGCACGCTTGTCCCGTACACCGTGCGCAGCCCAATCGCCACGTCATAGCCATCAAGTATTGGCAGAGTCAGGTCCAACACAACCAGCGCCGGCCGACGCGCCGACGCTCGCTCGAGTGCGCGTCGACCATCAGCCGCCGTTTCCACTTCCAGGCCGTCGTCCTCCAGGGCCCAGCGCAACGTGCGCCGGATGCGTGGATCATCATCCACGACAAGCACGTGTTTACCAGCACTCGCAGTCGGGCCATCGACCAGCTCAAACTGTGTCACGGCTTGCGCCCGTCAGCTGGCGGCGCCAGCGGCAACCTGACGCTGAAGGTACTTCCCGCACCTTCGGTGCTCGAGGCACTTATAGAACCGGAGTGCTGCTCGACAATCTGACGGCTGGCTGCCAGACCAATCCCGGTTCCCGCAATGCGGCCAATCACATTCTCACCACGCTGAAAACGCTCGAAGACACGTAAACTGTCCGCCGCTGGAATTCCGAGTCCGTGATCTTGCACCTCCAGCACTGCTTCGGGGCCCAAACGACCGCTGGCTTGAGTGATCCGCACGATCACCGGCCCGCCGGTGGGACTGTATTTGATGGCGTTGGACAGGAGGTTACCAACCACCCGCCGCAAGCGTGCATCGTCCCACAAGCCAGTTACGTCGCCATGGGGTGCTTCCACGTACAGCTGGTGTTGTTCGGTAGTCTGCTGATACTCCGCCGCCGCCGCCCGAGCCAGCTCAACGAGACTGATTTCCTGACGGTCGAGTACCAATGTATGGCCCATCTCCAGGTGGGCGGTGTCCATAATCTGCTCGAGTAAGCCCGCCATCTGGGTGACGGCGGAATTGATTGTCTCCAGCCCGGCGACGAGTCGCTCCTGGTCAAGTGCTCCACGGATCGCCCGGCGGTTGAGAATTTGAGCAACGCCCTTGATCGAGGCGAGGGGGTTCCGCAGATCGTGCGACGCGCTCGCAAGGAAATCGGCGCGTGCGCGCAGGCCACGATCCAATTCTCGGCGGGCTGTATCGAGGGCCTCCGCCAGTGCACCAGATTCCGCGGCGGCGGACTTGTCGAGGTGAGCCTGGGCGAGTGCCACGTCCGCCGCCCGCTCGGCGCGGAATATCGCCCCGAGCAATGGCAACAGGCTCGCTACGTGAGGCATCAATTCTGGTCGGCCCTGGCCGAGGAGGACCAGGACTGCCATCCCGTCTGGTGTAGAAAGACCCGTTGCGTCGATCATGCTGCTCGCGTTTGGCCAGGCGACCTGTCCAGAATGCACACCGTCGGCCCGGGTGACGGT
>DASYKL010000526.1:0-3602 GCA_035995405.1 Chloroflexota bacterium | reverse complement strand
ATCGGATTGGCATCCATCGAAGCGGTTGCGCAACCGCTTCGATGGATGCCAATCCGATCCTAGACCCAGCCTCGACTGCCGTCAAGCGGTTCGTTTCAGGCGTCCGCAAAGACCGCTTCGAGCGCCGGGTACAGCCGCTCGTACAGCGCGAACGCCGACTCCAGCGCTGCGCCACGGTCGGCATCGGGAGCCTGACGCGGCTCCTCCGCCCAAACAATCCCGACCGCCGCGTCGGCGTACAAACCAACACCCAGGCCAGCCAGAATCGCCGCGCCGTGGGCCGCACCACGCCCGCCCCTGGCCGTCTGGACCCCAACGCCCAGCGCGTCTGCCACGATCGCCTGCCACAGCGGACTTTGCAAACCACCACCGGCGCCACGCACCACGTCCGCGGCAGCGCCGGCCTGGCGCATCAACTCCAGACCCTGACGTTGGCTGAAGGCGACGCCCTCGAGCACCGCTCGGACCAGGTGTTCGAGCCGATGCCCGAGATGCAGTCCGAAGAAGACGCCGCGAGCCCGCGGATCGATGTACGGCGTGCGCTCGCCGCTGAGATAGGGCAGGAACACCAGCCCGTCCGCACCAGGTGGAGCGGCGGCCGCACGATCCATCAGCCACGCGTACGCTGTCTCCGCCGGCATGGCCAACGCCGGCTCGAGCAGGTCACGCAGCCAGCGCAACGATCCACCCGCGCTGAGGGTGACGGCCATCAGGTGCCAGCGATTCGGCACAGCGTGGCAAAAGACGTGGAGCCGGCCGTCGACGTGCTCCGGATAGTGTTCCAGGGGCGCAAATAACACACCCGACGTGCCGATCGACAGCGTCAGCACGCCGGGATCGAGCGCCCCGAGGCCCACCGCGCTCGCGGCGTTATCGCCACCGCCCGCAATGACCGGGGTGCCCTGGACCAGGCCCGTCGCGGCCGCGCCTGCCGCGCTGACGGAACCCGTCATGGACGTGCCCTCGTGCACCTGCGGCAGCCATCGGGGGTCGATGTCCAGCGCCGCTACGACGTCGTCCGACCAGCGTCGGTGCCGCACGTCAAACAGCAATGTGCCAGAAGCGTCAGACATGTCGGTCGCCAGCTCGCCTGTCAGTCGGTGCCGCACAAAATCCTTCGGCAGCAGCATGCTGGCAGCACGCGCAGATACCGTTGGCCAGTGCCGCCGCACCCACAACAGCTTGGGCGCGGTGAACCCGGTGAGTGCGCGATTACCCGTCAGCGCCAGGAGCTCGACTGCGCCGATTCGGTCGGTAATCTCCTGACATTCGGCGGTCGTCCGTTGATCGGACCACAGGATCGCCGGCGCCAGCACGCTGCCGGCCGCATCCAACAGGACCAGGCTATGCATCTGGCCGGTCAGTCCGACCGCCGCCACACTGGCGGGTGAATGGCCCCTGGACCATAGCTCCGCTAGAGCCGATCGCGTCGCCGCCCACCAGTCCTGCGGATCTTGCTCGGTCCAGCCTGGCTGAGGGCTCCGTAACGCATACTCCGCGTTCGCTTCATCCACGATGCCGCCGTTCGCCGCCAGGAGCACCGCCTTAAGGCCGCTCGTGCCGACGTCGATTCCCAGGACGTTGGGCACGCTTAGCCCAGCGCGGTTTTGACGGCTACCCTGGCACCGACCGTGTCAAGCTCTCGCAGTGCGTCGATCAGCTCCGCCACCCACCCCTCGTGCTGAGCCAGGTCGCCGAACACGGGACGAACCGTCAGCAGCGGGCGCGGGTCGGTCTGTGCCTGGCTCGCCAGCTCGCGCAGCTCGTCGGCCCGACGGTCCTGCAGCACTATCGGCTGGCCATTTTCATCAACGCCGCGCAAGTAGCGACAAAAGGCTGCCACGACCAGTGTCAGCAGCCGATGTGGTCGGCCCTGGGCCAGCGCCTCAGACAGCGACGGCAGGACGAATTTTGGCATGCGGTCCGAGCCGTCGGTTGCCAGGCGGGCCAGCGTGTCGGCGATTTTTGGATTAGCGAACCGCTCCAGCAAGGTCCGCTTGTACATCGTCAGGTCGATGCCTGGCACAGCCGGGAGCAGCGGTGTCACTTCGAGATCCATGAAGCGGGTCAGGAGCGCCACGAAATCGCGATCGGCCATGACCTCGTGCGCGAAGCGGTAGCCCGCCAGATACCCGAGGTAGGCCATCGCCTGATGACTGGCGTTCAGCAGCCGCAGCTTCATCGTCTCGTACGGATGGACGTCGGCGACGATCTGCACGCCGACCTCTTCGAGCGGCGGTCGACCGATGCTGAAGGTGTCTTCGATCACCCACTGCCTGAACGGTTCGGTGACCACCGGCCAGGCGTCGATGAGGCCGAATGTGTCGGCCACCATGGCGCGGTCGGCGTCGGTCGTTTGCGGTGTGATGCGATCGACCATGCCGTTGGGAAACGCGACGTTGCTGTGGATCCAATCTGCCAGACGTTCATCTCGCAGTCGGGCGAACGAGACGACTGCCGTACGGGCAACAAGGCCATTGCCCTGCAGGTTGTCGCATGACAACACCGTAAATGGCGGCGTACCAGAGTCTCGGCGACGAGCCAGAGCGGCGACAATGTAGCCGAATACCGTTGTCGGCGCCAGCCGATCCACATCCGCCTGAATTGCCGCGTTGCTCGCATCAAACACGCCCGTCTTGTCGTCGACGAGATACCCGCCTTCGGTAATCGTCAGGCTGACGATGCGGGTGACCGGGTCAGTCAACATCTCGAGCACGCGCCGCGGATCGTCAGGCGCGTAGGTGTAACCGCCGAGCGACCCCACGACACGCGCGGTATCCCGCTCCGCGCTGCGCTCGACAACGGTATACAGACAATCTTGCGGCACCAGCGCCTCAGCCATCCGCCGATCGCCCGGCAGCAAGCCGACCCCGTGCTCGGCCCACTCCCGGCTGATGCCCCGCTCCAGGATGTCGTCAAGGTAGAGCGCCTGGTGCGCGCGGTGAAAACCACCGACCCCAAAGTGGACCATGGCAGGCGGCAGGTGTCCACGCCCATAGGTTGGCCTGGCCACTGCTTTCGGCAACGACGCGAGCGTCGCGTCGGCCAGGCGGCGCGGCTTACTCGCCTCGGACGCTGCAGCATCCACGGGCTTATTTTAGGCTAGTTTCTGAGTGGGGATGTAGCGCCGCGCTGCCGCCGGCAGCAGCGGGAGGTTATCCTGACCCAAATGCGCAGCCGCCTCGAGCCACTTGCCTTAGCCTCTCTGTTACACCATTGGGCCTGAGGCTGTTGCTGATCTGATGGTCATTCCGCGCACCGCAGACGATGTCACGTGGCCGGCCCTGCCGTACGCCGCGTGGCAGCCAACCCTCGCGACGGTGCATATGTGGACCCAGATCGTCGGCAAAGTCAAAGTCGAGCTCACGCCATTCCTCGACCAGTGGTGGAACGTGGCCTTCGCTCTCACCGCACGCGGGTTGAGCACGGCCCTGATTCCCATTGGCCAGCGCACGTTCCAGGTTGATTTCGACTTTATCGATCATCACCTGGCGATTGACGTCAGCGACGGAAGCTCCAGGCGCATGCCATTAGTTGCCCGCTCCGTAGCCGAATTCTATTTCGAATTCATGCGCTTGTTGAAGTCGCTGGACATCGCTGTG
>DASYKL010000525.1:0-7805 GCA_035995405.1 Chloroflexota bacterium | reverse complement strand
GATCGAGGCGGGTCTCGTCTGGTTTACGTGGGATGCCCGCGGTGATGACGACAAAGTCGGCGCCCTCGCACGCCTCGTAGCCGGGCCCGCTGAACTTGACCCGATGCGACAGGTGGGTGCCGTGGAGCAGGTCCAGCATCTCGCCTTCGGCGCGATCGGTGACGACGTCGACGACCGCCAGCTCTTGCGCGACACCCTCGAGCACAAGCTGGAACAGGGTGGTCGCCCCAACTCGGCCGGCGCCACCGACAACAGCGATCTTCACAGACCTAAGTTTAGACCGCTACTGGCGACAGACGATCTTGCAGCGCTTGATGCTGCTCGCGAATCTCGGCCGGCAGGCGATCGCCGAACTTCTGCAGGAACGCAGCCTGGTCCTCGGCTTCGCGCAGCCAGTCGTCGCGGTCGATCTCGAACAACGTTTCCGCGTCGGCGGCCGACAGGCCCAGATCGCGCGTGCCGATCGCCTCAGGCGTGGGCACGATGCCCACCGGCGTTTCGCGTACAGCGCTGGTGCCATTGTTCGACAGGACCTGATCGCGCACCCAGCGCAGCACGCGCATGTTCTCGCCGAAGCCGGGCCAGATGTAACGGCCCTGATCGTCGGTGCGGAACCAGTTGACCTGGAAGATGGCGGGCGGATTGGAGGCAGCCTTGCCAACCTCGAGCCAGTGCGCCCAGTAGTCGCCCATGTTGTAGCCGCAGAAGGGCAGCATGGCCATCGGGTCGCGACGGACGACACCTACGGCGCCTGTGGCCGCGGCGGTCGTCTCTGAGGCCATGGTCGCGCCAACGTAAACGCCGTGCTCCCAATCGAACGAGCGGTAGACAAGCGGCACGGTGCGGGCGCGGCGGCCGCCGAACAGGATGGCGCTCAGCGGCACGCCCTGCGGCGACTGCCACTCGGACGAGATCACCGGGTTCTGCTCGGCCGGTGTCGTGAAGCGCGAGTTGGGGTGGGCGGCCTTGGTGCCAGAACTGGGCGTCCACGGGTTACCCTGCCAATCCGTCAGGTGCTGGGGCGGGGGACCGTCCATGCCTTCCCACCACACGCCACCCTCCGGGGTCATGGCCACGTTGGTGAAAATCGAATTCGAGCTGACCGCGTCCATGGCGTTCGGGTTGGTCTGGCGATTGGTGCCTGGCGCGACGCCGAAATAGCCAGCCTCGGGATTGATCGCCCACAAGCGACCATCAGGGCCGACGTTGATCCAGGCGATATCCTCGCCGACGGTCCAGACTTTCCAGCCTTCGGACTCAATCGGCGAGCGCAGCATGGCCAAATTGGTTTTGCCGCAAGCGCTGGGGAACGCACCGGCAATGTACGTGATGTCGCCTTCTGGCGATTCGAGGCCGAGAATCAGCATGTGCTCGGCAAGCCAGCCCTGTTCGCGGCCCATGGTCGAGGCAATCCGCAACGCGTAACACTTCTTGCCGAGCAAAGCATTGCCGCCGTACCCCGAGCCGACGCTCCAGATGGTGCGGGTCTGCGGGAAATGGGCGATGAAGCGTCGGTCAGGCGACAGATCGCCAAGTGAATGCAGACCTGGCACCCAGTCGGATGAGCCTGACTTGATGCGGTCGAGGGCGACCTGGCCCATGCGAGTCATGATGCGCATGTTCGCAACGACGTACGGACTGTCGGTGAGCTCGACGCCCACTTTGGCATACGGCGACGAGGGTGGGCCCATCATGTAGGGCACGACATACATCGTGCGGCCCTGCATGCTGCGATTGAACAGCGGCCAGATGCGCTCCTGGGCGTCGGCAGGGCTCATCCAGTTGTTGGTGGGCCCGGCGTCCTCGGCCTGATCGGAGCAAATGAAGGTGAGATGCTCGGTGCGGGCGACGTCCTGGGGGTTGGAGCGATGCAGAAACGAGTTGGGTAGCAGCTGGTCATTGAGCCGAATGAGCGTGCCATCTGAGACCATCTGGTCGATCAGGCGATCGTTCTCGGCAGCGCTGCCATCGCACCACACCACCTTGTCTGGGCGCGTGGTACGAGCGACTTCGTCGACCCACTCCTCGACGGACGACGTCATTGGCATCCTCCTGGTAATCAGAGTCCCACTGTAACATGGTAGGCTGCGGTAGATTCGCGCGGCGACGGCGAGTCTTGATAAGATTTCGTAGCCGCGCTGATAAGGCAGACATTGGCCCAGTAGCTCAGTGGATAGAGCGGCAGCTTGCGGAGCTGTAGGCCGGGGGTTCGAGTCCCTCCTGGGTCACTTTTGTGCGGTAGTCAAGCCCGTTAGGTAAGTGCGCCGATGGCGGCGTGGCGCTAGGTGGGTTGGTCGGCGACGACGACGACGTGGCCTTCGATGTGGCCGCCGTTGGTGCCCGTGGCCGCGGAGATGACGGTGCAGGTGGCGGCGCAGCGGATAGCGACCGTGGTGCCGTTGCCTTCGGTGGAGACCAGCAGGTCGCCGTCCTGAACTCCAGCAGACGTCAGCGCCGCGGCGGACAGGCGCAAGATGCTGTCGGTTCCCGGGAAAGGGTTGTTCGGTGTGCCGCGGTCGGCCAGATACGCAAAGCCCCCGCTGCTGAATCCAGGCGGGACGAAGCCGATGCTCTCCACTCCCGTGTCGCCACCCGTTGGCAGGCTCGGCACGATGACTACCGTGGCACGGCCGCTCGGGTCGATGGCCCACAGCTGGCCTGTATTTTCATCTGGTGCAATCAACGTCCCGGCGAACTGGCCAAAGGTGGCAGGTGCAACGGCAATACCGCCTTCCAGAGGCGGCGCGGTGTTGGTCAGCGTGGTGCTGCCGCCCGCGCAGTCGATCGCAAACACCGACGTCTGGTTATTCCGGCTGCCGGTGACGAGTAAGCGGTGGCCAAAGAGGCCCGTGGTGTCGCTGGCGATGCCGCCCAGCGTGTCGACGCTCGACAAGGTCGCAAAGCGACTGGCATGACCTTGCGGGTCGACGCGAGCGACGCCAGGCGGCGTGGTCAGGTCCAGGACAAACACGTCGTCAGCGTTGAAGCTGCAGCCTGCCGCATCAACGGTCAAGGCTGGCACGACTACGAAATACGACTCGGCGTCTGGAGTCGCGCCCGTGTAGCCGTCCGACGCAGTGGCGAACGGACTCGATTGGCCGTCGCGTGTCAGGGTGAAGAATCGACCGCTGGCCATGCCGACGAGGCGGCCATCGGAGCGCGCCGCGAGGTCGACGATACCTGGCACATGCTGCCATTGCTCCCAGGCTGGCTGGTCGGCGAGGGCCGTTCCGGCGGGCGTCGCACAGAGCACCGAAATGGTCAGTATCAGCCGTAACGGGGCCACGGCCGATAGCGCTAAGGACGTATGGCGCCGCATGTTGAAGATTGTAGGAGCGGGGCGCCGGCGACGTGTCACACTCCCCAAAAACAGGGCCATTGGACCCTTGCGGCGGGAAGCGAGACGGTTGCTAGACTGAGGGCAACCCGCGCGGCCTTCGGGCAGGCCTGGTCGGGATCCCCTCCACAAATTCCACGGGGGTTCCGCTGTATGCGCGGCCTCTACTTCTAACTTTTGACCGACCGTGGTACTCCCATGTTCCACGGTCTTGTTACATTTGTTGAGCCGATGCGTATATGCGGGACGAGGAAGATGACGTATTCAGCGTGGCATTCGCTGACCACAAACGGCTGGTCGCCGAACGCTTTCGGCGCATCTGGCAACTTGTTGAAGACATTGCCGGGCAACCGGGCAAGAGCCGCAAGGAGCTAGCTGGCCAATTCGCTCTGAGTGAGCGCCAGGTTCAGGCCGATCTCAATGTGATCCGCCGCGAGATGGGCTTGCCCCTCGTGCGGCGACAGGGCTACCGCTTCCTGATCGACACCGAGGACAACGGGCCGCAATTCTCGCTGGCCGAAGCGCAGCTGCTGTTGATGCTGTTGCGACGAGCAGCGCACGACCCGACATTGCCAGTCGACCGCCTGCGGTCGCTGATGATGAAGTTGCCGTTCCTGTTTCCGCTGCACCTGCGGCCGCTTGTCGCCAAGACCCTGGAAGCGGCCAATCAGTCCGAACGTGGTGGACGCCAGCAGGAGATCTTCGCAACTCTGGCAGAAGCCCTGCTACGTCGCAGTTATGTCAAACTGCACTACCCCGCGGGCGACCCGATCTCGTCCATTCAGGAACCCATCGTTCAGCCAGAGGTCCTCTTCCCCTATTGCAAGTCGTGGCACCTCATTGGGACCTGCCGACAACGCGGACGGATGATGGTCTTCGACCTGGACAACGTCGTCGCGGTCACCGCCGCGGCCGGCGTCTAAACGCGACTCAGCGCAAGCTGAGAGCCGACAGCGCCCCCAGGAGCGCTCCGACAAACACCTCGAACGGTGTATGGCCGATCAGCTCGCGGAGACGAGCTTCATTGAAGTGCTGCGCCTCGATCATTTCGGTGAGCATGCGGTTCAGCACTCTCGCTTGCAGACTGACCGCGCGGCGGACGCCCGCGGCGTCATACATAACTACCGCCGCAAACACCGCCGCCAGCGCAAACGGGACCGAGCTGAGGCCTGTCTCGATGCCCACGCGTGTGGCCAGCGCGACGACCACGGCTGAGTGTGAGCTGGGCATGCCGCCAGCCGTCACGAAATAGCGGAGATTCAGGCGGCGGCTGTGCACGTAGTGAATGAGCGGTTTACTGAGCTGGGCAATGGCCCAGGCAATCACGCACGAAACCAGCACGTCGTTGGTGAAAAGAGCGTCCACGATGGAGCGTCGCTGTTCAGGCTTCGAGCGGCGAGGTGGTCTCGGCGGCCAGGCGGGTCACCCGCAATTCCGCTTCGGCGATGATCCGTTCGCACTGTTGCGCGAGCTGGGTACCTCGTTCAAAGAGTTGGATGGCGCGCTCCAGGTCGAGGCCGCCGTCTTCCAACTGGGACACCACCTGCTGCAGCTCGCGATACGCCGCCTCGAAGCTACCAGGCTCTGACGCCTCAGGATTCGGGCTCAATGGTCTCAACCCTACTCAGCAGCCGGCCACGGTGCAACTGAACGTGGAGCGCGCTGCCGGGCTGAACGAGGCTCGCGTCGTGCAGGACGTGACCGTCGGCTTCGATGATGGCGTAGCCACGCGTAAGGGTGGCCAGCGGGCTCAACGCGCGTAGGCGAGCCTGCTGGGCAGCGAGCTTTTCATGCGCCAGAGATAGCGCATGCGAGGTCTGGCGAGCGACGCGACGGGCCGCATCATGGGTGGAGCGGCGATTCCGATCGAGCCGCCGCTCAACAGAGCGTAGCGCTTGTTGCTGCAAAGCACGAACGTCGCTACGCAAACCGACAACGTCGGGTGCGAGCAGTTCAGCGGCGGCGGAAGGCGTCGGCGCGCGCAAGTCGGCCACCAGGTCAGACAGCGTCAGGTTGGTTTCGTGACCCACGGCGGAGACGACCGGCACGGGACTGGCGAAGATCGCGCGGACCAGCTGCTCGTCATTGAACGCGGCCAGGTCGTCGTCCGAACCACCGCCACGAGCGACGACGACGACGTCGACGCCGCGACCGTCTCGCTGCCAGCGCACCAATCGACCAACGGCACGAGCCAGAGCTGGTCCGGCACCTGGGCCTTGAACGGGAGATGGCACGAACACGATCTCGGCCAGTGGAAAGCGGCGACCCAGCACGCTGAGCAGGTCATGGATGACAGCACCTCGCTCGGAGGAGACGATGCCGATGCGGCCAGGCAGCCGCGGTAGCGGGCGCTTGCGGCTCAGCTCGAACAGCCCTTCAGCTTCGAGCTGGCGGTAGAGCCGCTCGCCCTGCATCTGGGCCAGTCCGACGCCCTCGGGAAACAACAGATCGGCGACCATCTCACAGCTGCCCTGTCGGTCGTAGTAACGAATCGAGCCATGGGCAACGATCGCCAGGCCGTTGGTCGGCATCACCGGCGAGTTGAATGCGCTGCCGCGGAACAGCACACAGCGCAGCTGCGCAGCATCGTCTTTCAGGGAGAAGTAGTAGTGGCCAGCGGGTGAGCGATTGACGTTGACGATCTCGCCGCGCAGCCACACGTCACCCAGGACGGGGTCGGCATCGAGCACGCCGCTGATGTGATTGGCCAGCTCGGCCACTGAAAAAACGTGGGTCGATTGACGAAACGGAGAAAAACGAAGGAGCGGTTCAGGTCGCATAGGGCGCGCGACGGAGCGTCAGCAGCGGCTGGCCGTATTCGACCGGACTGCCATCGTGAACGAGCAGCTCGTCGACGGTGCCACCTTGTGGCGCGTCGACGTTGGTCGGCATGCCCAGGGCCTCGACCCGGCCGATCGCCTGGCCGGCCTGGACAACGTCGCCTGGCGCGACTGCCGCCCGAAAAAGGCCGACCAGCGGTGAGGTGATCGCCAGACGGGGGGGTTCCCCTGAGGCCGCCGGGGCGCCGTTGGTCAGTGCTTCTGGCACCGCTGGGTTCAACGGCGTCGCCAGCACAGGCGGGCGGCGCAGGGTCAGCCGAGTCGCGCCGATCGTCAGGTCGAGCTCGGAAATATCCGTCCCGGCGACAAGATCGAGTACCTGGTACAGCTGATCGGCACTGACGCCAGCGCTCAACAGCAGCGGGTCGTCGTCAGCAGTCACACCCGTTCGATATAGCTGCCGTCGCGCGTGTCGACACGGATCTTGTCGCCCGTGTTGACGAAGAGGGGCACGTTGATGGTCAGGCCCGTCTCGAGCTGCGCTGGCTTGTTGCCGCCGGTGGCCGTGTCGCCTTTGAACCCAGGGTCGGTCTGCATGACTTCGAGCACCACGTTGAGCGGCATCTCGACGCCGACGGGCTCCTCGTCGTACATGAGCACCTCCATCTCCATACCATCTTTGAGATAGTGGATGGCTTCGCCGAGCTGTGCTGGCGAAAGCGGGAACTGCTCGTAGGAGTCTTTGTCCATGAAGTAATGGACATCGCCTTCGGAGTAGAGGTACTGGACGTTGCGCTGGTCGAGCCGAATGCGCGGCCACTTCGACCCGGCTTGCGCCGTGGTATCGAAGATTGCGCCGGTGCGGATGTTCTTGACCTTCAGGCGCACCTGCGCGCTCCCGCGGCCGATCTTCTGGTGCTCGAACGACATGATCTGGACGATCTGTCCGTCGAGCTCCATCATCGCCCCGCGTTTGAGGTCACTGGTCGAGATCACTGTTTTCTCAAAGCCTCCGGCAAAGAAGTGCTGAACCCTACTAGGAGTAGGAAAAAGACAGGATGAGGTCCTTGGGCGCATGGCACAGCACGCGTGGGCCGTCTGGCTCGAGGACCACCAGGTCTTCAATGCGTACGCCACCCCAGCCCGGGATATAAATACCCGGCTCGATAGAAAAGACCATACCCGCGCGCAACAGATCATCGCCGCGGCTCTGCGATACCCATGGCAGCTCGTGTACTTCGAGGCCGATGCCGTGGCCCAGGCTATGCACGAACGCATCGCCATATCCGGCGCTGGTGATCACCTCACGGGCCAGCCTGTCGCCTTCACGACCTGACATGCCCGGGCGGATCTCACGCTCGGCACGCTCCTGCGCCGCGAGCACGATGGCGTGCACCTCCTCGACGCGTGGATCGCGAGGCTGGCCGAGACAGACGGTGCGCGTCATATCGGAGCAATAGCCGTTGGCTCGCGCGCCAATGTCGATTTTGAGCGGTTCGCCTTCCCGAATGCGCCTGTCCGAGGGCACCGCGTGTGGCACGCTGGCGTTCGGGCCACTCGCGACGATTGAGGGAAAGCTCGAGCCGTCGGCGTGTTCGAGCAGGTACAGCTCGACCATGCGGGCGATTTGCCGCTCCGTGAGCCCTGGCTCGATGCGGCCCAATACGTCCGCCAGACAGCGGTCGAGC
>DASYKL010000524.1:0-3956 GCA_035995405.1 Chloroflexota bacterium | reverse complement strand
ACGACGACGGCGCCGCCGAGCAGAGTGCCGAACTGGAGTCCGATGACCGTGACCAGCGGGATCGCCATGTTGCGCAGCGCGTGACCGTACAACACCGCCCGATCCGGTAGACCTTTTGCGCGCGCCGTGCGAACGTAGTCTTCCCCGAGCACCTCCAGCAAGCCGCTGCGTACCAGCCTGGTAAAAAGTCCGGCCATGTATGCCCCCAACGTCACACTCGGCAGGATCAAAAAGGGGAGTCCGCCGAAACCGGAGGTCGGCAGCCAATGCAAATTGACGGCGAAGATCAGCATCAAGACAAGGCCCAACCAGAATGCCGGTAGGGATTGACCGAGCATGGCCAGGGTCATGCCCAGGTAGTCCCAGAAGGAGTCACGCCGGACGGCTGACAGCACGCCAAGTGGAATTGCGATTGCGAGTGCCAGGACCAGCGAGACGAAGCTGAGCTGGAGTGTGGCTGGCAGGTGCTCCGCCAGGACGACGGCCGCTGGCTGGTGGTAGGTGAGTGAGTTTCCCAGATCGCCGATGACAGCGCGCTGTAAGAAACGGACGTACTGCAGCGGCATAGGCTCATCGAGCCCCAGATAGTGGCGGTACTCGGCGACCTGCTGATCGGTAGCGCTCTCGCCTAGATACGTCCGCACCGGATCACCAGGCGTGATCCTGATCATGACGAACACGATCAGGGACACCCCAAGTACGACCAGAACCGCCTGCAGCAGCCGGCGAATCACATACTTCAGCACGCGGGTGAAAACTAGGCGCGGTTGGCGGCGGTGGACAGGGTGAAGATGCGGTTCGGCATCCAGTTGAAGCCGTTGACGCTCTTCTTGGCGGCGTACGTCCAGTCGATCTGATACAGGTAGATCACCGGCGGACCCTGCCACATGAGATCCTGGACTTGCTCGTACAATGTCTGTCGCTTGGCGGTGTCTGTCTCAGACGCGGCCTGCTTGATCAACGTCGTGACCTGCTCGTCCTTGTAGCCGGTTTTGTAGACGTCCTGGACCATTCGTTCCTGGAAATAGCGATCCGCATCACCAGTCACGGCAATGCTGGACAGCATCCCCATCTGGTATTTCCCTTCGCGATACCCGTTGCGTGTCGCGTTGGCTTCACCAGCTGTTACTTTGGCCCTGATCCCAACCTGCTTCAGCTGGTCAGCCATGAACGACGCTACCTCTTTGTCCTTGATATAGGTGCCCGCCGGGTACAGCACTTCCAGGTCGAAGCCGCTGCCAAATCCAGCGCTGGCCAGCAGCTGCTTGGCTTTCGCCGGATCGTACGGATCGCCCGGCAGCTTGCTGTTGAAGCCGACCAGACCTTGCGGTGGATATGACGCGATCGGCGTCCCAGCACCGTAGACGTCTTTCGTCAACGTACCACGATCGATGGCGAAACTGATCGCCTGGCGCACTTGCGGACTCTTCAGCGGCTCGTACGTCGAATTGAGCATGAAAAAGTCGATTTGCCACAGGTGGCTCTGGATCAGCTGTAAATTGGCGTCACTTTGCAACGTGCTGACCAGATCGACCGAAATGCCTTCCGCCAGATCTATTTCACCGGCTTTGACCGCAGCCACCATCGCCGACGGTTCGATGACTGGGCGGTGGACCAGCTCGCTCACTTTCGGCAGTCCAGCCTGCCAGTAGCTGGTGTTGGCTTGCATGGTTGTGTCGCCATCGACGTTGAATTTGGTGAGCTTGAACGGCCCGGTGCCGATGGCGCCGTTGAACGGCTCCTTATCGTATTTGGGGTCGGCGGCAATCGTCGGCGGCATCATGTACACCGCGACCAGGTTGTAGGGCAGGGTCGCCGTTGGCGTCTTGCTCTTGAATGCAACGGTGTAATCGTCGATGACCTGGACCGGCGGATCTTCGAAATCGACAAACGCAAACTGATGCTGCGACACGGTGGCGGATTTGGCACGAGCGACAGTGGCGGCAACGGATTTCGCATCGAACGGCGTCCCGTCGTGGAATTTGACGTCCTTACGGAGCTTGAACGTCCATGTCTTGCCGTCAGCACTCGGCACCCATGACTCCGCCAGGACAGGCGTGAGCTTGCCATCCTGGGTCAGATCCAGCAGCGGTTCCATCATCTGGCGGCTGATCTGAAATTCCTGCAAGCCGTACACCGAAATGGTGTCGAGCGTGCGCAGCTTGCTCGGATTGGCATAGACGAGCCTGCCGGTTGGTGGACTGGCGGCAGCGGCGGCTTGGGCTGGGGCGGCCGAGGTGGCGGCAGCGGTCGGTTTCGGCGCCGCCGGAGCCGTGGTTGGTGCGGCCGGCGCGGCCGTCGGGGCCGTCGGGGCGGCGCTGGAGCAGGCGGCCAGCAACGAGCTGCCGACGGCGATACCGCCGAAGAGCACCGCCGAGCGCAAGAAGCCCCGCCGGGAGAGTCTACGGTGCTGGTCCTGGAGTGAGGTGCGACTGTCCTGAGTCATGGGCTGCAGCCTTTCGGGTCCGGTGGTGGCATCGTACAGAGCAGTTGCCGATCGGGTCAAACATTTCGTGCAAAAGTTTTTCAGGATCCTGATAGACTGGGCCACCGAAGCAGGCGGAGGCGAGCATGGCAGCCAGCTCCAGGACGCGTATCGGCGTCGTTGGACTCGGACAGATGGGCCGATACCACACCCAGGCGTATCGCGCCGCGGGCGCACACATCGTCGGGGTCTGCGACGCTGACCCCACCCGCGCCGCGGCATTCGGTGCGGAACATGACCTGCCGTTCGGCGATTCCTACGCCGAGCTCCTGAGCACGCCCGGCCTGGACGCCGTGTCGATCTGTACGCCGCCCGATCTGCACTTGCCCATGGTCCGCGCGGCACTCAACGCTGGCGTCGACGTACTGTGCGAAAAACCGTTGGCCGGCACCTTGCACGAGGGCCGCACGCTGGCCGATCTGGTCCCGCCGGACCGCATCGTCATGCTGTGCTTTTTTCATCGTTTTCATGAGCCGATCGTGCGCTTGCGCGCGATGCTGGCGGCTGGCGACCTCGGCCAGCCCCGCTTCCTGCGCAACCGCTTCGCACTCGACATGCGCGCGGATCGTCGGCCCTGGGTCTGGGATGCGGCGCGCGCAGGAGGTGGCGCAGTGCTGAACACGAGCGTCCACTCCATCGACCTCTTTCGCTTCTTGATCGAGGAACCACAGCGGGTGGCCGCCCGCATGCGGCCGACCCCCGCCGAGGGTGTTCTGGAGCAGGACGCCGTGCTGCTCCTGGAAGGCGCTCGGGGCGGCTCGTCGGCGGTGCTCGAAGCTGCCTCGTACGCGGTCCAACGGGAGTATGCGCTCACCCTCGAGACGGACCAGGCGGTTGCTGAGGTTGGCTGGAACCCACCGTCGCTGCGCATTCGGCGGCAGGGTGACGGTCAGTGGACGTCCGTGCCCATCACTGCCGCAAGCTCCGTCACGCGCATCCAGGCCGGTATCGACCACTTTCTGGGCTGCGTCGCCGACCGCCGCCAGCCCTGCGCTCAGGTCGCTGACGGGCTGCGCGCGCTGGAGATAGCCGCAGCCGCGTATCGCTCAGTCGCCGAGGACCGCTTCGTGGCGTGTGGCGCGACCGATCCAGGCCAGCCGATCTAGCCCCAGCAGACCGTAGTGGTAATAGCTGAGCTCTACCGGACGCTGCGCGAGTGCCGCCTCCGTCTGGGCCTGCAAGCTGGCTTCGTTGGGGGTGGTCGGCGAGGTCGCGTTCAAGCCGACCACCAGGTCCGCCCGTGGAGCAACGGCGCGAAAACCGCGCAAGGTCCGCGTCACGTCCTCGGCCAGGCCGTGGTAGGCATTGATCGTGATCGACGGTGCGATGCGCGCCCATGCCGCGAGGTCGATGCCACGTGTCCACGGCTGCTCGACCAGGCCACTGCCCACCAGCGCCCGGATGGGGACCTTCGCCCGCCCCACCAACCGCGCCAGCAGGTCGTTCAGCCGTGCCAAGCGTGCCTCCAGCA
>DASYKL010000523.1:0-4383 GCA_035995405.1 Chloroflexota bacterium | reverse complement strand
AGCCAGTCTGCTGGCTATAGGACGTCGGACTCCACTCGGTGCCGCCGCCGCCCGTCGGGCGAAGGAGGACCGGCGTCTCCCAGAACGCAGAGAAGATGCAGCCTGACAGCGGAAAACCAGGGACTGGCTCCGCGCACTGGTCCATGATCGGGTCGCCCACGGGATACGGCTGCGTCGCGGCCGTGGCCATGCGGGGCTCCTGCGGCACGGCCTTTTCTTCCATGCCGATCAACGGCTGGCCGTTGGTGCGGTCGAGGTAGTAGCACCAGCCGGTCTTGCCGCACTCGTACATGCCCTTGCGCATCGTGCCGTTGTACATCTGGTCGAACAACACCGTTGGGCTCGGCGCGTCGAAGTCCCAGATATCGTGCTTGGCTTCCTGGAAGTGCCACTTGTAGGCGCCGGTCTTGGAGTCGAGCGAAACGATCGACGCCGAGAACAGGTTGTCACCAGGGCGAACCGAGCCGTCGTAGTCGGGGCCGGCGTTGCCCGTGCTGAAGTAGACCTGCTTCAGATCGGGATCGATCGAGATGGCCTGCCAGACGGTCCCGCCGCCGCGCAGGTAGTCCTGAGTGCCCGACGGCCAGGTGTTGCCACCGATGTCGCCAGGATTCGGAATGGTCCAGAAGCGCCAGACTTCGGCGCCTGTCTTGGCGTCGAGGGCATAGACGCGACCACGTACACCGTTTTCAGCGCCTGACATGCCCGTGTAGACGAGGCCGTCGAAGTAGCGCGTCGCGCCGGTGATGCTGTAGCCGTCGTGGTAGTCCTCGAGCTGCGTCCGCCAGGCGACCTTGCCGGTTGCCTGATCGAGGGCAACGAAGCTGCCGTCGAGCTGACCTGAGAAGATCTTGCCCTCACCAGCGGCCACGCCACGGTTATCCCAGCCACAGCAGATCAGGTCATTGGTCTGCGGGATGTCGGAGTTGTACTCCCACAGCTTTTTGCCCGTCTTGCCGTCGAGGGCAAAGATATCGTCGTTGCCAGTCGGGATGTACATGATCCCGTCGACGACGATCGGGTCAGCCTCGAAGTAGTACTTGCTGCCGCGTCCCGAGCCGAGTCGCGTCATCCAAGAACCCTTGAGGTTCTTCACATTGCTGGCATTGACCTGGTCCAGCGTCGAATAGCGCTGGTTGTAGATCGACCCGCCGTAGGTGAGCCAATCGTTCCCACCCGCGCGTGTCTTGGTGAGCTCGTCTGCGGTAGGCGAGCGGAAACTTGGTCCACTTTGAGCTTGCGCCAGTGTCGTCGGAAATAACAGAACTCCGACGATGGCGAGCGCCGCCAAACGTCGACTCAGTCCTCGCATAAGAAGGACCTCCCTCTAGTCGGACCCCTTCCGGACCCAAACGGACCTATCGTGGCGCACCGGGGGTTCACAGGTCAACCGTGCGGCAACCCGACGCTGGGTAGACTGCGTCTCAGAATCCGCCCATGCACGCCCGACCGAAAGCGCAGGACGAGCCTGGCGCCGCCCAGGGACTCGTCGAAGCGCTGCGCACGCTGGGTACCGACGACCCCGCGCCGGTGTACGTGCAGATCGAGCGACGCATCCGCGTCGGCGTTGCCGACGGCACCCTGCAGCCAGGCGACCACCTGCCGCCAGTGCGCGACCTGGCCCGCCAGCTGGGGTTGTCAGCCAACACGGTCGGCCGAGCCTACGCCAATCTGTCTCGCGAAGGGGTGATCAGCGCCCGGGCTGGCGGCGGCTCGGAGATCGCGGCGCGGGACAAGCTGAACCAGCCGGCACTCTTGCGGACACGCCTCGAGCGGTTACGCACGCTGGCCCGCCAGATCGTGGTTCGCGGTCTAGCCCTCGGGCTGGAGCCAGACGAGATCGCCGAGGCGGTCCGCGCCGAGCTGGCAGCCCATGGTCGGCCGCTGTCGGGTACGCCATTGACCGAGACGCTCGGGCCGCAAGAGGCGCCGCTGCTGTCGGCGCGCAACCGGTTGCGAGGAACGATCCGCTCGATCCGTGCCGGCGAGATGCTGGCGGAAGTGCTGCTCGACCTCTCAGCCGAGACCTCCGTCGTCGCAGCCGTAACCCGAGCGAGCGTCGACCGCCTGGGCCTGAAACAAGGCGGCCGCGCGTCGGCCTACGTCAAAGCCACCGAATTGACCCTCGGCCGCTAACGTTGTCGGCGATGGCAAATTGGTCCATGGCGTCGAACGCCGAGACACCTTCCAGGGCAGGCCCGTGGCAGAGACTCGCCCAGCGCCGCCGCGGGGGCGCCAGCACGTGGGGCTTCGCCGTGAGCGCGGTCATCGCGTTGCTGGCCTGGTCGACGACGGCGGCCTTCGCTCAGTCGGATGGGCCGGGCGCGTGGCTCGAAGTTTCGCCGCCCGCCAATTGGAACGTCCCTGGCGCGTCCGTACCCGTGGCGCCGCCTGAGATAAGCAACACCGAGTCGCGCTGCCGCACCCAGGAACGGCCGCCTGAGTCGCCAGAAGAAGACCAGCTCGTCGGCGCCGGCTGGCACCTCTTCAACGCCGCCCGCGTCGGCTGGGGCATTCGTCTGGTTGACGCGCTGGTCGACTACGACGGCATGTGCCGTCCGAACCAGTTCAACGGGTTCCTGTTCGCCGACGGCCAGTTCGCCGGCGTCATCTCGCCCACGCCCATGGACTCGCGGACCGATGGCGTCGGCCGCGTCATCGACGTCCGCGGCCCTGACACCCTCAATGCCCAATTCGTCCGCTACACCGCGACGGACCCATTGTGCTGCCCATCGTCGTCGTTCGCGGTGGACTACCGAGTCGATCGCAACGCCGACGGCGGGCCGCTGCTGGTCCCGTTCCGTTCAACGCCGTTGCCGCGTCCGAACTGACCGATCACACCGACAGTCCGACGCGTCGGACCATCGCCTCCCAGCCGCGGTCCGGAATGGCGGGCTGGCCGGCCGTGGTCCACTCCCGCTTCAGCTCGCCCGGCGCCAGCGGCACATACTCACCAAGCTGGATCGCCTGCAGCAGCACCCGCGCGTTCTTGTCCATATTGACGCACGCCGACACGAGCGCCGGAATCGTCGGCCCAACGACGACGCTGCCATGCCCGCGCATCAACGCCAGCACACCCTGGCCCAATGTCCGCGCCAGCGATCGACCCTGGTCTATGTTCACGACCAGCAGGTTCGTGTCGCGGCCGAACTCGTCGGCGATGTCCCAGACGGGTGCCTCACCGCCAAGCACATTCGCGGTATGGATGACGGGCGTGAGACGGGCCGTCTTCGAAATACTGAACGGCAAGATCGAAGGGGTGTGGTTATGGCAAACCGCCATCACCTCCGGCCGCTGCTCGTAGATGGCGCCATGGATGAACCGCTCCAGATAAGGGACCTTGTCGGTCTGCTGCGCGAGCGAGCCATCCAGGTTGAACTCCAGCACGTCGGCATCTTCGATAAGCTCGGGTGCGCGAGCCCAGCCCAGCAAGAAACGATCGGCGCGCTGCGGATGACGAAGGCTGACATGGCCATACGCATCGAGGACACCTTCGTTGGCGAGAATGCGGTTCGCAGCGACCAGTTGTTCACGAAAGTTCATCACACCGACAACGATAAGCGGCTACCTCTTGAGACGAGGGTCGAGCGCGTCTCGTAACCCGTCGCCGACGAACATAAAGCTGAAGACCAGCGCCGCCAGCACCAGACCCGGAAAGATGGCCAACCAGGAAGCAGTCTCAAAGTTCCCGCCGCGGCTGGCTTCGTTCAGCATGCTGCCCCATGACGGCGCCGGCGGTGGCACCCCTAAGCCGAGGAAGCTCAGGCCTGCTTCGGCGACGACCGCCGCACCCATCAAGTTGGCGGCGATCGCTACTACTGGCGCCAGCGAATTCGGCAAGACGTGGCGCAGTGCCACCCGCACCCGGCTGGCGCCCAGGGCGCGGGCGGCCAGGACGTACGGCTCCTCAGTGACGGAGAGCGCGGCACCGCGACTCACGCGAATCATCAGCGGCGTGAAAATGACTGCCGTGGCCAACGTGACGTTCAGCAGCGATGCGCCGAGCGCCACCACCAGCACCATCAGGAACACGATGCTCGGAAAACCGAGCAGCGCATCCACCACTCGCTGAAACAGCAAGTCGAACAATCCGCGCGCATACGCGGAGACGACCCCCAGCAGCGTACCAACGACAGTTGCAACGGCAACGGACAGCAGGCCGACAAACAGCGAGATGCGGCTGCCGTACACCACCCGACTGAACACGTCGCGGCCAAACGTGTCCGTCCCGAACCAGTGCGCGGCCGATGGTTCGCGGAATTGCTGCGACACGTTTTGGGCCATCGGATCCTGTGGTGCGATCTGCGGCGCAAAAATCGCCACCACGACAAAGAACACCAGCAACACCAGACCGGACAGCGCGACCGGCTGATTCACGAGTAC
>DASYKL010000522.1:0-5625 GCA_035995405.1 Chloroflexota bacterium | reverse complement strand
GGGGCTACCTGAAGAGCTCCGGCTCGGCGGTCGAGCCGTCCGCGGCGAAGACAGCAGTTGGGCTTACAACTTCTTGTGGTCGCGCGCCGGCACGATTTACTCCGGATCCAATGAGATCCAGAAAAACATCGTCGGCGAACGCGTGTTGCGTTTGCCGCGAGAAATTCGGGCCGATCGATTGGCGGTCGGGGAGATCTGAGGGGATATGGATTTCGATTTCACCCAGGAACAGGTCATGCTGCGCGATGTAACGCGCGAATTCCTGGCCCGCGAGAGTACGCCCAAGATCGTGCGCGAGGTGATGGAGGATCCGCTTGGTTATCGGGAACCCACCTGGAAGCAGCTGGCCGACATGGGTCTACTCGGCCTGTTGATCGATCCGAACCTTGGCGGCCAGGGTCTGGGCATGATCGACCTGGCACTGGTGCTCGAAGAAATGGGCCGCGCCGCGTTCCCGAGTCCGTACTTCGCCACCTCACTGCTGGCCGCCACCGCCCTGGCAGCAGGTGGCAACTCGAGCCAGATGCAGGCGTATCTGCGAGGTATAGCCAGCGGCCAGACGAAAGGCACACTCGCCGTTCTCGAGGACGCCACCACCTGGCAACCGTCATCGGTCCGGCTAGCGGCCGAGCGCCGGGGTGGCGACTATATCTTGCAAGGCACAAAGCGGTTCGTTCCGTTTGCCAACGTTGCCGACCTGCTCCTCGTGGTGGCGCGTACGTCCGCTGCAGCCGAAGACGGCACGACGCTCTTCGCGGTCGACCGCACCACACCTGGCGTGCGACAGACGCCCAACGTGGAGATCGACCACACCAGCAAGACGTCGACGGTCGAACTGGACGAGGTACGTGTCACAGCGGACGCCATCGTGGGCGAGGTGGACTGCGGCTGGGATGTCATGTCGGCGGTGCTCATGCGGGCCGCAGTCGGCGCCGCGGCAGAGATGCTGGGCGCTGCGCGTCGCTGCATGGAGATGAGTGTCGAATATGCCAAGGTCCGCCAGCAGTTCGGCCAACCGATCGGTAGCTTCCAGGCGATCAAGCACGCCTGCGCCGAGATGCTGATCGAGGTGGAGAATGCCCATGCGGCGACGTACTACGCAGCGTGGGCATTGGACGCCGGTGCTCCTGACGCCGTGCTTGCGGCGTCATCGGCCAAAGCGTATGTGGGCGATGGCTCGCGCAAGGTCTGCGGCTCCTCGATCCAGGTTCATGGCGGGATTGGTTTCACCTGGGACTACGATCTGCATTTGTATGTCAAGCGCGCGAAGCATCTTGAGCCGCTGTACGGTGACGCCGATTGGCACCGCGAACGAGCCCTGCAAGCGCGTCTGGCACCGGTCCAGCAGCAACAGCCTCAGCTTCTCCCCGTCTAGGAGCTCAGAGCCGGTGCACCCAGATCATCCGCAAAAAGAAGGAGCACTTTGTGGGCTTGCTTGATGGAAAGGCCGCGGTGGTGACCGGGGCGGGTCGTGGGATCGGTCGCGGCATTGCGCTGGCGCTTGCTGAGGGTGGAGCCAGGGTGGTTGTCAATGATCTGGGCACGAGCTTGACGGGCGAGGGCGCCGAGACTTTGCCCGCGGACCAGGTCGTCGACGAGATCCTCAGCCGCGGCGGGACGGCAGAAGTCAACCGGGCCAACGTCGCCTCGTTCCAGGATGCGACAGACATGATCGAACAGGTTGTGCGGAGCTTCGGGAGCATCGACATCCTGGTCAATGTGGCGGGGATTCTGCGCGACCGAATGATCTTCAACATGACCGAGGCTGAATGGGATGCGGTGATCGCGGTGCACCTGAAGGGCACCTTCAACTGCACGCGCGCGGCGTCGATTCACATGCGCGAACAGCAGCGCGGCCGCATCATCAGCATGTCGTCGGTGTCTGCGCTCGGGTCCGCCGGCCAGCCGAATTATGCGGCCGCCAAGGCAGGCATCGTCGGTTTCACCTGGTCGACGGCCAATGCACTCGCCAAGTACGGCGTGACCGCAAACGCGATCATGCCCAGCGGTGCAACACGCATGATCGATTCGACACCCCGCGGAAAGCAGATGTTCGAGCAGACTGGCAAGTGGCCAAGTGAGATGGCGAAAGGGACCGAGCGCGATCCGGACAACGTCGCCCCGCTGGTGGTGTTCCTGGCCAGCGACGAGGCCGCAAACGTGAACGGGCAAGTCTTCCACTCCTACGGCTACGGCTACACGTTGCTCGAGCAGCCACATCCTGCACGTCGCCTGGTAGCCGACCAGCGAATGACCCCAGCGGAGCTGGCGCGCGTGTTCCCGCGCACGCTCGGCGCCAACCTCAAGCCTGCCCAGGGCACCGGCTTTGGAACGTCATTGGACCAGCGGCCCGGAACGGAGTGGAGCGAGATCGACGGCTACAAATTCTGGCGCTCGCCCTTTGAAGTGGAAGCGCCACAGCCGACCTGATGTCGCACCTGGCGAAGACACCGCGCCCAAAGTGCAGAGAGCGGCTCCGCCACTCTGGCCGGCTGCCTCGTTGGACCGCAGCGAGCCTAACGGTAGTTCTGAATGGCAGCGGGCACGAACGGTTGCCCTTGCTTGAGCACGCCGGCGTCGATCAGGACATCGATCTCGTCTGTGCTGACGCCCGCCTCCGCCAGCACCTCCCGACTGTGCTCGCCGATACCAGGCGCCCTGAACGTCGTTTGTTCCTGGGTCCGACTGAAACGCGCGTAGCGATTCGGCACGTAGTACGGAGTGCCATCTTTCAGATGATCTGTGGCGAATAGCTCCAGCTCAGTAAGAGCGGGATCGGCGATCAGGTCCACTCCGGTGCGGGCAGCAGCAGCTGGTATGGCTGCAGCCGACAACCAGGCGAGTGCCTCGGCCACGGACTTCGAGGCCAGCGCCTCGCCGAGCGCAGCGGCCAGCTCAGCATCTTCGATCACAGGCGCATCAAGACTGCCCAGCAGGTCGGCCACTCGTGACCGTGCGCCATCTGGCGCTTGCACGCGTAACCAGCCATCGCCGGCCTGATAGAAGCGGTCCAGTGCCGTTGGTCCGCGGAAATCGCGGCCTCCGCGCTGCGCTGGTAAGCGGCCCGCGAATCGAACCAGTTCTCCGGACTGCATCATCGCTGAGCAGCCGACGAGGGAGGTCCACATGCGCTGCCCAACGCCGGTCGTGGTGCGGCAAAACAGGCCAAGGCAGACACCGAGCACCGCTAGTGTGCCCGCGGCTATGTCGTTAACGGGAATCGTAAACAGCACGGGATCGCTGTCGCCGCCCTGCGCCGTCATCATGCCGCTCATAGCCTGCAGCACCGGATCGAACGCTGGCCTGGATGCCATCGGACCTCGTTCGCCGAAACCCCTTATCGACATGGTGACGATCGTCGGATTGACGCGCATCAGACTCGGGTAATCGAGCTGCAGTCGCTCCAGGACACCCAGGCCGGAGTTGTCCAGCAGCGCGTCAGCACGGCGTAGCATGGCGTCGAACGCGTCGCGGGCCGCCTTGGAACGAAGATCGATGGCCAGACCACGCTGGCCGCGGTTGTATACGAAGCCCGCCTCGCGGAACGGGTCTCCGTCTGGTCCCTCCACTTTAATCACGTCGGCACCCATTTCGGCTAGCAGCGCTCCGGCATACGGTCCTGCCAGAATCGTGCCGAGGTTCAGGATGCTGAAGCCGGCCAGTGGACCCCGCGAGGTTAGCGGTGGTGCTCCGTCAGGACTCGGCCGAGCCGGCCACGGGGTCGCGGTGTTGGTGTGCTGCCCGAGCCTCGGAGCCGCCCGAGCGATGCTTGCAGGTGTCGCGGTCAGCACGAGCGGCAGGCCGGGCATGACCACAGGGCCACGATCCGGATCTTCGAGCTCGGTGCGCAAGCCGTTAGCCAGGACTTGCGGGTGATCCAACCAGCAGTCTCGGTCGCCAAGCGGACCGGCCGGACAGTCGCCCTGCTCCAACAAGCTGAGCCACTCATCCCGCGGCCTGGTGCGAAACGCGTCCGACAGCAGTTGGCGTACCCAACCACGGTTTTCGGGCAGTACGAGACGCGACGGTACGCCACGAATCCGCTCGTCCGCAAAGAGATCGCCAACACCCAGCACGCGAAACGCGTTGGCCTGAAATTTGGGGATGAGCGCAGCCATGAACAGCCAGCGTCCATCACTGCCCTGGTACGTGGTGTAGCACGGATGCCGCCCGCCGGGGCCGACGTCCGTTGGCAGCCCCGGCTCCGTCGGGACGAGGCACAATTGTCCCACACTGCTGACCACAACGCCGTGGATTCCGCTGACACTTACCACCTGGCCAAAGCCCGAGCGTTGCCGATCGATCAGCGCAGCGACAGTCGCAGCCGCGGCCCACTGGGCTTGCACGTACAGCAGCACCGGGAAGACCATGTCGACGGGGCCGCCGTCGAAGGACGCCTGGCGGCAGGCGGGTCCAGCCTGGGCGCTCAGCAGCGCATGCGATTCGGCCCCGCCGTGCCACGGTACGTCGGTTGGCGTGTACGGCGGCATGTGCGTACACACCAGATGGGGATAGGTCGCTGACAGCCTTGTGGGATCGAGTAGGCTGCCGACCAGGGCTGTCTGAGGCTGGCTGACGATGCAGACGTCGGCACCGGCCAGGAACTCGTCGAGTCGCCGTCGGCCCGACTCGGAGCGTTCGTCGAGAGCCACGCTCCGCTTGTTGCGGTTCCAGACGGCGAAGCCGGGCAACGAGCGCGCCGGGTCCCCAGCAGGGGGCTCAATCTTCACCACGTCGGCGCCGAAGTCTGCCAACAGCATCGCCGCATACGGTCCCGCGATACCAGTACTCACGTCGAGAACGCGAACACCGTCGAGTACCATGCCCACCGCCGCCACTACCACTTTTCCGCCAGGTTACTCCTGGCCAGCCACTCACTGTCCGCCTGGAGCGACGCATCCCTGCATGGGTACCGTCAAGCCCTTACCCGCCCACGCCAGCGCCGCTGGGCTAGGCGCGAACTGACCAGCCAACGGACCGCTCAAGTCGAGCCATTGCGCAGCCGGAGGATCCTATTAGAAGTGAGTTCCGATTGCACAGGTGTTGAACCTGGGGGAGAGGCTGAAGAAGGATCCTCTGGCGTACACGGTTCTGCGGTACATCGTGGTGCGACATCTCTATTTATTCAGGGTGGACTTCCGCCACGCGCAGCGATTGTCGAAAGCGCTTGACACTCCTTACCGAGCTCTGCAGGCGACAGATCCGCAGGTGCGGATGCTGCCTACCCTTAGCGGTAGCAACTGAATAAGGACGAGTGTTCGCGCTGTATCCGCCCAGCCGTCCACCCTATTGGGTTTTAGCGACCGTTGTCTCGAGAGCCACCGCGTCGAAATGGCGGGGCTCGACGAGTACGAGCATGACCAGCAGGTGGTCTATCAAGCTAAGAACGGTCGGCAGGTGAAGCGTCCGGCCCACGCCTGATTACTTCGTACTTCGAACTGATGCATGGGCTGGGAGGAGGCGGTGCGCTTGCCGTCCCGAATAGGCAGATGAGGGGACGCCAGCATTACTCGATCTTACGCTTTGAACCCATCTGACGAGCAGCCATGCCAGCACAGCAGCGATGGCGAGCACGAGAGGTACCGGACCGACGACAAACATGAGCAGGAACAAGACCCACATGAG
>DASYKL010000521.1:0-14530 GCA_035995405.1 Chloroflexota bacterium | reverse complement strand
CGCTTCGACCAGCCTCAGGAACGGGTCCTCGCTGCGCTTGGTCGTGCGTCACGTGTGTTCCCACCGATCGAGAACAGCTTGCGCACGCAGCGCCCCCAAGCGTGCGCGCTGTCGACGCGTGAAGCGGCCGACCTGGTGCGGGACAAGGCGCTGCTCCTCAAGGCCAGCGGCTTCGGCGTGCTGCTGCCTGGACTCGACACGCGGCTCAACGTCCGCCTCCGTCTACGTGGCGGACCGAGCACACCCGAATCCGACACCAGCCGCACCGACGGGCTGGGCCTGCTCAGCTTCAACAGCATCGTCAGCTACGACTGGCAACTCTCCCTCGGCGATCAACCGCTGAGTCGTGAAGAGTTCGAGATGCTGGCCGAGCTCAAAGAGCCGCTCGTCCAGCTACGCGGCCGCTGGGTGGATGTACGGCCCGATCAGATCGAGCGAGCGCTGGCGTTCATTCAGAAGCACCAGGCCGGCCAGATGAACCTGGCCGAAGCCGTCTCAACGGCGCTCGCGCCAACAACGCTCGACGGTGTCCCGGTCGCCGCCGTCGAAGCTAGCGGCTGGGTCGAAGCGCTGTTCGAAGATGTTCGCAAAGGTACACGCGTCGACGTTGTCGACGACCCTCCTGGCTTCGAAGGCACGCTCCGCGGCTATCAGAAACGAGGGGTAGCCTGGCTAGCCACCCTGCAGCACTACAACCTCGGGGCTCTGCTAGCCGACGACATGGGCCTCGGTAAGACCGCCCAGCTCATAGCCCTGCTCCTGCAGCGCGGACAAGGGCCGACGCTCGTGATTTGTCCGACGTCTGTCGTGGGCAACTGGCGCCATGAGCTGGCTCGCTTTGCGCCGCGGTTGAAAGTATTGGTGCACCATGGCGCAGCTCGGGCTTCGGCTGTCGACCTGGTGGCGGCGGCCAACGAGCACGATGTAATTCTCAGCACGTACTCGTTGCTGCACCGCGACGAAGTGGGACTGGCTGGCGTCGCCTGGGATGGGGTCGTGCTCGACGAAGCGCAGAACGTCAAGAACGCTTCGACGCGGGCGGCGCAGGCAGCCAGGGCCATGCCGGCCCGCTGGCGCGTGGCGCTCACCGGTACGCCCGTCGAAAACCGCCTGTCCGACCTGTGGAGCATCTTTCACGTGATCAACCCGGGCTACCTCGGCTCCGCGGAGGAATTCAGGCGCGAGTTCGCGCTGCCCATCGAACGCGCTTCGGATGCCGATGCCATCGCCCGCCTCAAAGCGCTGACCGCACCATTCATTCTGCGCCGCGTCAAGACCGACAAAAGCGTCATCTCCGACCTGCCCGACAAACAGGAGATGAAGGTCTACTGCTCGTTGACCCGCGAGCAAGCGACGCTCTACGAAGCCGTCCTGCAAGACACCATGCGCCAGATCGCCGAAGCCGAAGGCATGCAGCGCCGCGGCCTCGTCCTGTCCCTGCTGACCCGCCTCAAGCAAGTCTGCAATCACCCAGCCCTGCTCCTCCACGATGGCAGCGCCCTCAGCGGCCGCTCGGGCAAGTTGGCTCGGCTTGGCGAGATGCTCGAGGAAGTCATCGCCAGCGACGAGCGCGCCCTCGTCTTCACCCAGTACGCCGAGATGGGCCGCCTGCTGCAAAACTTTCTCCGCGAAACGCTGGACCGCGAAGTCCTGTTCCTGCACGGCGGCACGCCGATGGCCGAACGTGACCGCATGGTCGCCGAGTTCCAATCCGATGCCAACGGCCCGCCCGTCTTTATTCTGTCACTCAAAGCGGGCGGCACCGGGCTGAATCTCACCCGCGCCAACCACGTCTTCCACTTCGACCGCTGGTGGAATCCGGCCGTCGAAAATCAAGCGACCGATCGCGCCTTCCGTATCGGCCAGACACGAAATGTGCAGGTCCACAAATACGTCTGCGCGGGTACATTTGAGGAAACCCTCGACGACCTGATCGAGCGCAAAGTAGCCCTGGCGCAGTCGATCGTTGGCACCAGTGAGGCCTGGATCACCGAGATGAGCACGGACGACCTGCGTCAGATGTTCCGCCTGCGCCGCGACGAAGCCGTCGCCGAGGACGACGCGTGACCTCCAATTACGCATGGTGGGAGCGGCATGGCCCGCGATTGCCATCGCCCGGCATCAAAGCGCACAGCCAGCGCGGCGCATTCGGCAAGACCTGGTGGGCGAGTCGCTGGATCGCCGCGCTCGAGCGCCTGGTCAATCCTGGCCGCCTGGCTCGTGGCCGCAACTACGCCCGCAGCGGTCAGGTCACTTCACTTGACGTGACGCGCGACGGCGTCAAAGCGGTCGTCCAGGGCAGCCGCCCCGAGCCGTACGAGGTCACGATCGAGTTCAAACGCCTCACCGACGCTGAATGGGAGCGGGTGATCGACGCCATGTCTGGCGAGGCGCTCTATGCCGCCCGACTGCTGAGTGGCGAAATGCCCGAGCAGATCGAAGAAGTCTTCGCCGCCGCCGGCACCAGCCTCTTTCCGGCCGCCGAAGGAGATATGCGCACACGCTGCACGTGCCCTGACTGGGCCAACCCGTGCAAACACATCGCCGCGGTTCACTATCTGCTGGGCGAGCGCTTTGACGAAGACCCATTCCTGATGTTCTTGTTGCGCGGCCGTAGCCAGGAGGAGATCGTCGCCGCACTGCGGGCTCGTCGATCCGGCCCCGATGCCGAAGTCGTGGCCGAGGTCGAGGCACCCATCGAGACCGACCTGTCGAACTTCTGGAGCGCCCCGCCGCAAACGGAGGAAGTCGCGCTGCACTTTGCCTTGCCAGAATCGGATGCGCTGCCGATGAAGCGTCTGGGCCCGCCGCCGTTCGTACGGGACCAGACGGCCATCGCGGCGACAACCGTCGTCATGGAGCGCCTGTACCAGCAGATCGGCGAGTACGCCTTGTTGCTGGCTGTGGGCGACGGCGAAAGCGGATTGGGCAGTGCCGAGAGGACGTCCGCCTAGAATGGCGCGGTGATGCAGCCTGGCATTCGCGCCGACGGGCGCTCGGCAGAGCAACTGCGGCCCGTCAGGATCGAACCGCGCTTCTTGAAGTCGACCCCGGCGTCATGTCTGATCCGCATGGGCGATACGTGGGTACTGTGCAGCGCGGCGGTCGATGAGAACGTTCCCTCCTTTCTGGCCGGCCGAGGTCAGGGCTGGGTCACCAGCGAGTACGCCATGATCCCGCCGTCCAGTGCGCAGCGCATTCCCTGGAATCGCGGCGTGAGCGGCGGGCGGCAGCAGGAGATCAGTCGCTTGATCGGACGCGGCCTACGCGCCGCCATTGACCTGAAAAAGCTCGGCGAGCGCCAGATCATGCTGGACTGCACCGTGATCCAGGCCGACGGCGGCACTCGCACGGCTGGCGTCACCGGAGCCTATGTCGCGTTGGCGCTGGCGATTCACGATCTTTTGGCGTCAGGCAAGTTGGCCCAGTCGCCGCTGATCACCCCGGTGGCCGCCGTGAGCTGCGGCCTGGTCAAAGGCGAAGCATTGCTCGACCTGGCCTATGTCGAGGATTCCGTCGCCGATGCCGATGTCAACGTGATCCAGACGCTGAGCGGCAACCTGGTCGAGGTGCAGGGCACAGCCGAGGGCGCGTCGTTTCCGCGCGAGCAGCTTGATCGGCTTTTGGATATGGCCAACGTCGGGAATGCCGAGCTGTTTGCGGCGCAACGGGCGGCGCTCACCGAGATACTGCCCGCGGGAGCGGTCGACGCGCTGGTGTTCAATTCGGAACTGGCGCACACGAGCGCCTGATGCAGATCGGCGTCGTCTTTCCGCAAACTGAAATCGGGGCCGATCCGGGCGGGATCCGAGCCTACGTGCAGGCGGTGCGGGATCTGGGCTTTCAACACCTCGAGGTGTACGACCATGTCGTCGGCGCCGATCCGGCTGGCCACCCTGGCTGGTCTGGCCCGTACAACGTCGACAGCCTTTTCCACGAGCCGTTCGTGCTGTTCGGCTACCTGGCCGCCCTGGCCCCCGGACTCGAGCTGGTCACGTCGGTCGTCATCTTGCCCCAGCGGCAAACCGTGCTCGTCGCCAAACAAGCGGCCGAAGTGGACGTGTTGACCGGCGGCAACTCACGATTGGGTGTCGGTATCGGCTGGAACCAGGTCGAATACCAGGCGCTCGGTATGGATTTCCGGACCCGCGCACGCCGCTTCGAAGAGCAGATCGACGTCATGCGGCGGCTTTGGACGGAACCGTCGCTGACGTATGAAGGCCGCTTCCACACGATCGAAGCGGCGGGTATCAAGCCGCTGCCGATCCAACGACCGATCCCGATCTGGATCGGCGGGTCCGCCGAATCGGCACTCAAGCGTGCGGCTGAAATCGCCGACGGGTTCTTTCCCCAGCGGCCGCTGGAGGGCGGCTGGGCGGCGACCCTGGAGCGCATGCGCGGCTGGCGCGCAGCGGCCGGCGGCGACCCGCACACGTTGGGCATCGACGCGCGGGTCGCTACGAATCTCGGCGGGCCAGACGAATGGCGCAAGCAAGCCGAAGAGTGGCGCGCCCTGGGTGCGACGCACCTGTCGATCAACACGATGAACGCGGGTTTGGATGGGCCCGATGCGCACATCGAGCGGCTGCGTCAGATGCGTCAGGCGATCAGCCCGTAATCGACGCAAATCACTTCTTCAGAAAAAGCTGGCCGATAAGACCTGCCAGCAGGTAGACGACCATCATGGTCGCCAGAGTGGCGGTTTCGAGGATGCCGCCCAGGACGGTGACGTCGGGTAGGAAGCGATGGAAGGGACCCACCACGGGGTCGGTGACCGCGAGGACCGGGTCACTGACGAAGCCAATGGGCGACCGCGCCACGAGCAGGCCGAAGAAACGCAGCAGGAGCCGGGCGGCGAGGACCAGCCCCGCCAGGTCCGCGAGCGAGGAGACGAGCCGCGCTGGCCCAGGCGCATCGCCGCGACGCATCGTGCCTGGCTGGCCAGCTGCTCGCCCAGCGTTGCTGGAAAAAACTTTCCGAGCGGGGAGCACGAAGCCGCTCACCACGCCAATGACAAAACCGGCGACGTGGGCCCAGACCGCGACGTCGCCGGTGGCCCGGCTGGCCTGGGTGATCGCCGTGATGCCGGTGAAGAACTGGGTCACGAACCAGAACGCCAGGACGAGGATGGCGGGCAAATCAAAGGTCCAGAAGAAGAACAGCACGGGGACCAGGACGCGGACCCACGCGGCCGGGTAGGAGATGAAGTACAGCCCCAGCACGGCGGCGATTGAGCCACTCGCGCCAATCAATGGCACGTTCTCCCCCGCCGACAGCCAGCACTGGACGAGGCCTGCCAGGGCGCCGGTCGCCAGATAGAACGGCACGTAGAGGAGCGACCCCAGGCGATCTTCGACGGCTCGTCCGAAGACCCACAGAAACAGCATGTTGCCGCCGAGGTGCAGAAACCCGGCGTGCAGGAACTCACTGGTCACGAGCGTCAGCAGCTCAGTTCGTGGCACCCGCGGATCGCCCGCTAAGGCTGCCAGAACCACGCGCGGGACCGCGCCCCAGCGCTGCACAAACGCGTCAAGCGGTACGCCGCGCAGGGTCAGCTCATAAAGGAAGACCGCGCCGCAGGCGGCAATGAGCGTCAGCGTGACCACAGGTCGCCGCTGGCTAGCAACGCTGTCGCCTAGCGGAATCACCGCGGCATCATAGGCCTATACTCTGGCGTGCGGCCTCCTGGCGATGCTGTGCTCGGCCGCGCCGACCTGCATCTGCATACCCTCGCCTCGGACGGGTTGATGTCGACGCAGGGCCTGCTCGCTCACATCGAGCACCACACTCAGCTCGACGTCATCGCCATCACCGACCACGACGAGATCAGCGCATCATTTGAAGCTCGTGAGTACGCGGCGAGCCAGAACTATCGCGTCCAGGTCATTCCAGGCGTAGAGGTCACTACCAGAGACGGACATCTGCTGGCGCTGTTCCTGGAGGACCGGCCGCCAGCGTTGCGGTCGCTGCAGCAGACTGCCCAGTGGGTCCGCGAACGCGGCGGGTTGTGCGTGGCGCCCCATCCCTTCACCCGTTGGACCCACTCGCTCAACCAGCGGGCCATGCGGCTGGCCATCGACGCGGGGCTCATCGCCGGGATCGAGGTGCTGAACGCCAGCCTGGCCGGCCGCGCTTCGCGGCCGCACGCTCTGCGCGTTGCCGAACAGCACGGCCTGGCCGTAATCGGCTCGTCGGACGCGCACATGCTGGCTATGGTCGGCCTGTCGCGGACCCGTTTTCCTGGCTCAACGCCAGCCGATCTACGGCACGCCCTCGAACAAGCGACCACGCAGGCCGAGGGTCGCTTCGCCACGCCGCGTGAAATGGCGACCGAGGCGTTGCCGCAATTGGCTCGCTCGATGCTCCACCTGCCGCTGCGACGGATCGTCCGCTATGTCGGCGCGCGGCGACAGGCTCGGTCGGCAAGTCGCTAAGCCGATACCTACCTTGCGCTAAGATGCCGGGGCATGACTGAGGCTCCCGGCGGGAGTGCCGGTTTCGGCCACGGGTCGGATCCTGAAGAGCACGAAGCGCTCCTGCGGCGCATCCGCGAGTTTCTGAGGCACGGCGCCGCTGCCGAAGCCGGTGTCGAGGAGTGGGGCGAATTCGCCGCGCAGCTGCGGTTTCTGCGGGAGGAGCTACCGCCCGAGGAGCGCAGCGCGTTGCTCGAACGCTGGGACCGCGTCTTGTTGCGGGCTCTGCCCGATCTGCAGCTGGCCGTCGATCAGCGCGAGAACGTGCTGTTGGCGCTCGAAGCGGCGGCCGCCGAAGGCGCCGCGTGGGCTGCCCTGGAGGATCGCGCGCCGCCCGAGCAACCCTCAGGCGTCGCCCCCGTGTTGCGCCCATCGGTCTGGACACTCGACTGGGAGTCAGCCACCGGCAGCGATGAGGAAGCCGAGCACCGCGAAGACGAAGCCCTCGTCCTGACAGCCGCCGATGCGCGGACCGAGGCGCGCTTTGTGCTGGCCGACCGGCTTGTCCTGGCCCACCTCGCCGCTGACGTGCGTGGTCTGTTGGCAGAGGGTCAGCCGGTACCCGCCTATCCCGAAGCCGACCAGCCGACCGGGTTGCCCTCGTTCCGCGTCGACGCCGAGGCTGGTTTTGCGTGTACGGGTTTTTCGATCCGCGGCTTGCCTGCGATTGGCATCCAGTCGTCGCGCAACGACCCGCCGCTCGCGTTCCTGGTGCTCGACTCGGAACAGCTGGGCGAGCTGCTCGAACGTGCGCGAGAGCTGCTCGGCACCTCAGCCTAGTAGTTTTGCTACGGCTCGCCGCGCCGGCCGTGTATACTGCCAGTCGACCATTCCACTGCGTTTGGGGGTTGCCTGGGGCTTTCGCCCGGTAATCTTTGAACGTGCGATGGCTGCTCCTGACGGGTGTGGCCATCGAACTGGGGGACCGTGCCACCCGACCGTCGCCGACGACGGTTCAGGCGACCGGGCACCGGCCGCTGGCTTACCGAAACGCTTCCGTCGCTTCGGATCGAGTTAGCGCCGCAAGTTCGCGCAACGTTGACCGCCTGGATGCGGCTCTACGGTGAGGCGAACGGTGTGCCAGGACTTGCAACTGGACCGATCGAAACCCGTTTTGCTCGCCTGCGGGAGAACACTGCCGCCGATTCGCTCATTGTCTGGACGACACCCGGACGTTGGGCCGGCGGTGAAGGACTATCGCTGCGCTTTCCGGAGCTGCACCTCGAATTCACCTGCACCCTGGCCGACGGCCACCTGGTGGCGACCAAAGTCGCACAGGTGCCCGAGGACAGCAAGCCGCCCGACCGCGAGCCTGGCGCCGTCGGGGTTGTCGTCCACCCCGAGCGCATACCGTTGCCGCCCGAGGACGTCGATTCATCCGAGCCTGATGCGGGCGTCGATACGCTCGAGCGCCACTTCGCCCAGCTCGCCGGCCGTCGCTGGGGCGGTTTCGCTACCCCGTTGCGTGCCGCGCTCGAAGCCGAAGCCAAAGAAGACGACGCGCGGACGCAACGTCTGACCGTGCCGTTCAAAGAAGCCGCGCTGACCCGCGGTGGCGAAGAAGATGTCTGGCGACTCAAAGGAGTGTCCGTCGAAGCGCTGCGCGCCCTGGACGATGGCGAGTGGCTGGAAATTCTCGACGATCAAGGCCGCTCGCGGACCAGCGCCCGGGTCATCGATTCGCATCCCAGCGCCGGGTCCCTGGTGGTTGGCGTGCGGACGGCGTCCGATCCCCCCAAGACGGGTTTCGTACGCCCGCGCTCGCGGAAAAAGATCCTCGAGCAAAAGCGTGCGCTGCTGGAAGAGCTGGCCAGCCCGACGGGTAGTCTGCCCAACCTGGTGCGTTTGGTGGCCGCGCCAGCGTCGATGCCGATGCCGCACCAGGTCCGCCCGCCGCGTTTTGTGAATCCGGCGATCGTCCGCAATCGCAGTCAGTCGCGTGCCGTCTCACTCGCGCTGGGACTCGAAGAGGGTGAGGCGCTGTTGATTCAGGGGCCGCCAGGCACGGGTAAATCGACAACCGCGGCGGAGATCGACGTGCAGCTGATCCTGCGCGATCCTGGCGTCCGCATCCTGGTCTGCTCACATTCCAACCACGGCACTGACAACATGCTGATGAAGGTGTTGCCGTACCTCGAAGATGCCGCGGAACGGATCGCCCGGGTCGGCTTCTTCGAACGGATCGCCAAGGAAGCGCGGCCGTATTACGCCAACGCGGAACAGGATCTGGGCGAGAAGAACATCATCTTCACCACCATCGACGCGCTGGTCTTGCAGGATGTCGCGGGTGCGCGAGTCTACGACTACGTGATCCTCGACGAGGCGAATCGCGCTGGCGTGCTGGATTCGCTCCTGGCGCTGGCGCGCGGCAAACGCATGGTCCTGGTCGGCGACCCCATGCAGCTCCAACCGGTTATGTCCGAGACCGAGCAACAGATGGTCTCTGGAACCGCTGGCGGCGGTGGCCGACGCGGTCGTGGTCACGGCGGCAACCGTCAGGCGCTCACCGGCGTCGCCCAACCGGGTGCGCAACACGTCATCGGCAAGAGCTTGTTCGCCTGGATTCAGGAACGTCGTTTTTCGCCAGCCTCGACGGTGCTGCTCGATCAGCAGAACCGCATGCACCCGGCCATCGGCGAGCTGGTGTCACGCGTGTTTTACGCCAACAAAGTACGAACGGGTCCAGCTGCGCCGCGGCGTGGCACCGGGTTGCCGGCGTTCCCCTCGCCTGTGAGCTGGGTCGATACGCGGTCGCTGCGCGGCAACGTGGAGTCGCGCGCTGGTGGGACGTCGTTGTTCAACGTCGCCGAAGCGCGTCTCGTCATGTCGATCACGCGTCATTTAGCGGCGCAGGCGCCGCCGAACCTGACCATCGGTGTCATTACCGCGTATGCCGAACAGCGCGACCTGTTGCGGCGGCTGATGGGGCCACACGATTGGCCGCCCGATCGGCTGCTGGAAATCGACACAGTCGACGCGTTCGAAGGACGTGAGAAGGACATCATTGTGTTGTCGTTGGTGCGTGCCAACCGGCGGCGCGACATCGGCTTTTTGCGACTCGAACAACGGATGAACGTCGCCGTCTCACGGAGTCGGCGGTTGGTGATCATCGTGGGTGATACATCGACGTTGCGGGGTGGGTATTTCACGGCGCTGGTGGCGGCAGCGCAGTCGGTGGGACAGGTGATTCCGGCGCCGAAGCTGATCGGCCAGTTCCTGAGTCGTGGGCCGGCGGGGACCGGGACCGGGGCCGGGGCGGGAGCGGGAGCGGAGCGCGGTCCGCGAAGGCCACGCCATGAGCGAGACGAGCGGCGCCTCGTCGTGACTACCGGTGATGGCGCTGTCGTGGGCGGCCTGGAAGAGTCTGAGGTCGGCGATCGGCCCGTCGCACCGGCAGCCGCGCCCGGCCCGGAAGGGCCGGGGGCAGGTTCACGGCGCCGCCGAAGGCGGGCCTGGGAGCGTCGCCGCGATCGACTGCGGGCGCTGCACCAACCTTCGGGCGAAGACGCTGAAACGGGCGTGTCCGAATTCAGCGAGGGCGAGGCCGAGGGCGGGTCTGAGCGCACGCTGGAGTTGCCGACTGAGCAGCGCCAGCCAGATGATGCAGCGCGAGCCAACAGCGGTGGCCAGGGACGTCGGCCAAGGCGCCGCAGGCGATTTGGCGTGCCCTGGGGTGACGAGCAGCCGGATCCCACGTTGGCGCCACGTTCTGGTGAGTCGCCGCAGACGATGCTGCCCGCCCAGCCAGCGGCAGACGCTTCGCCACTGGTGGCGCCGTCGCTCGATCTGCTCTCGCCCGAAGCGGCGGCAGGGGTGCGGAACCCCCGTTCGCGGCGCAGGTCTGTACCGCTTGGGCAGACGGTCGCAGGCGAGAGCCAAACGGCGCCACTGCCTGCACCTCTGCAACAAGAACCGCCCGTCGTCACAAGCCGTCGCCGCCAATCGCGGCGGCGACAGGAAGAGCAGACCAGGATCGCGTGGGAGCCCGCTGCAGCGCCAGAGTCGGCGGCGGGGACAAGGGTCAGCGGGGCTGGGGGGCGAGGCCCTGCGCGGACCAGCGTGACCACGGCAAATGTGACCACGGCGGAGCCACTGCCGACTGCCGCCGATGCGCCTGATATAGCTCGTGTTGCCGAAACGGCCACGCCCACCCGCGCCGGTCGGCCCCGCCGCGTGACCGAAACACTAGCCATGCCAGAGTCCGCGGCAACGCCTGAACCAGCGGCACCCGCCGCGCCGACGCGAGTCAGCCGTGCACGCCGTACAACGGCAGCCCCCGCACCGCCGGCGCCGATGTCCCCCGCCGCGGCAACGCCTGAGCCAACGGCACCGCCATCCACGCCGACGCGAGTTGGGCGTTCGGGTCGTACAACGGCAGCCCCCGCAGCGCCGGCGCCGACCGGGGCTACCTCGGCAATGCCTGAATCACCGGCGCCCGCCGCGCCGATGCGAGTCAGCCGTGCACGCCGTACAACGGCAGACACCACGGTGCCTGCGCCGATCGCTGCCGCCACGGCAACGCCTGAGCCAGCGGCCCCCGCCGCGCCGACACGAGTCAGCCGCGCACGCCGTGCAACGGCAGACCCCACGGTGCTCGCGCCGATCGCTGCCGCCGCGGCAACGCCTGAGCCAGCGGCACCGCCATCCACGCCGACGCGAGTTGGGCGTTCACGCCGTACAACGACAGAACCCGCGTTGCCGGCGCCGATCGCTCCCGCCGCGACACTGCCTTTAGCAACGCCGCGGGCCGCCGACCGTCCAGCGCCGCCTCTGATCGCTCCCGCGTCGGCAACGCCCATGCCAAGGACGCCCGGACAAGAGCCAGTCGCACCGCCGGCGGCCCGTGTGCGACGCCGTGCGGCGGCCGTGTCAGCCACGCCCCAACCCGTAGCCGCAGAGTCCGCCGCGCGCGCGCGCCCTGGGCGCTCTGCCGCTGCGGCTGTCCCGGCGACCACGCCTGGGGGTGGGCAGCCCGCGGAACAACCAGCAGTCAATGGCATCGAGCCGCGGCCCGCGCGACGACGAGCGACGAGTGCCGTCGCTGGAGAGCCGCAATCGGCACCAGCAACGCCTCAGCCGCAGCGCGAATCGCCCGAGTCGCCGCCAGTCACGGCCAAGCGTCCGCGCGCACGGCGAACAACCACTGAGCCCTGATGCCGCGCCGGGTCGCCGATCTGTGCGGACGCGGCGTCAATTGCGATCGTCGTAAAGGCGTTGTCACGGTCGTGCGCGTGGCGCCAAGCGGGTACTGCGGGCTCCCACTGCGGGCTCCCCGGCCCCCGGCCCCCGGCCCCTAGTCGCGCACGCCAGGCAGAATGAGTGCGTATGTCTTCGCCATGGGTCCAGGCCAGTGCTCCTGGGCGGGTCAATTTGATCGGCGAGCATACCGATTACAACGGCGGCTTTGTCTTGCCGACGGCGATTCCGCAGCGGACCTGGGCGACGCTCAGGGTGCGGGCGGATCGAGATGTCTCTGTCGTCAGCGAGCAGGCGTCCGCGCCTGGCCACTACACGCTTGGTAGCGAGCAGCGACGAGGTGACTGGCTCGATTACGTGCAGGGGCTGACGTGGGCGCTGGCGAACGACGGCGCCGATCTGAAAAGCGGTTTCGAATTGCGACTGACTTCCGACGTCCCGCTCGGCGCCGGGCTGTCCTCCAGCGCGTCACTCGAGATCGCCGTACTGCGAGCCATCCGCCAGGCTTTCGACCTGCCGCAGGCAGACGACGTGCGGCTCGCCCAGCTCGGGCAGATCGCCGAGAACGAGTTTGTCGGCGCGCGGTGCGGGATCATGGACCAGATGGCGGCCAGCCTGGCCGACACCACCACTGCGTTGTTTCTCGATACGCGCAGCCTCACGTCCCGCCGCGTCGCGCTGCCCGCCCAGGCCGACCTTGTCGTCATCCACTCGGGCGTCTCTCACGGGCTCGCTGGTGGGGAGTACAACACCCGCCGCGGCGAATGCGAGCGCGCTGCCGCGCAGCTTGGCGTCCCCCAATTGCGCGATCTGACAGCGGCCGATATGCCACGGTTAGACGCACTACAAGAGCCGCTGGGACGACGCGCGCGCCACGTCTTGAGCGAGGACGAGCGTGTGCTGCACGCCGTGGCGGCGCTCGAGGCGGCCGATCTTGCCAGACTTGGCGAGCTTTTTTATCAGTCGCACAGGTCGATGCGCGATGATTTCGAGGTGTCTGTGCCAGAGGTCGACCTGTTGGTCGAGCTCGGCCAGGCTGATGCCGATGTATATGGCGCACGCTTGACTGGCGGCGGGTTTGGTGGCTCGGTAGTGATGCTCGCCAGGCAGGGCATGGGCGGGCCGACGGCGCGCCGCATCGCCGAGACCTACGCGGCGCAATCTGGCCGCCAGCCGAAGGTATTGGTCCCGCCGCCGCAGACCTAGTGCGGCAGCGCGGGCAACACGATCTGCTCCAGCGCCACGCGGGTGTGGGCGGCGATTGTCGGCGGCAACATCTGCAATTCGTGTTGCAGGTGGTCCAGGTCGGCCGGCTCGTCGACGTCGTACCACATGTCGACGGTCGCCACGCCCAGCCCCAACGCGTCTGCGTTTGCCCGAATTTGGGCGTATACGCGCGGCGTGCTCCACTCGATCGACTCGAACAACGCCGCATGTGGCTGGCGCAGGCCGAGCAGGTAGAAGCCGCCATCGGTACTTGGACCGATGGCCACGTCATGCGTTGCCAGGGCCATGCAGGCAGCGTCGAGCGCGCGGCGTGGCAGCGTCGGGTTATCGCTGCCGATCACCACGACGCGATCGAACCCGGCCGCCAGATGGGCCTCGAACGCCGCGGTGAGGGCGTCCTGCAATCCATCGGCGGGCTGCTCGAACAGGCACACGGTCGGCGGCACCAGGTTAACCAACGCGTGGCCGCTGCCGCGCGGGTGAACGACCGTCAGTCGCTCCCAACCCAATTCAAGACCGAGGCTCAAGCTGTCGAGCAGAAAGCCGCGGTACAGTGCGGCGGCGGCGTCGGGTGAGAGCGGCGGCACCAGCCGCGTTTTGGTTCGGCCGGCGCGCGGTGCTTTGCCCACGATCAACAGCGCGCGACGCATCGCCCGGCAGCGTAGCACCGCGTTCGGCACGCCAGCCTAACGAATCATTCACCCACAGCGGCATAGGGCTTGCACAATCGCTGTTGGGAAGGATCGAGGAGCAACAATGAACACCGTGCCGCGGAACGCACCGCTGACGAGCCGCATCGAGGAGCAGTTGGCGGAGGCTGGCCTGCAGGTCGCGGTCGAGTTCTCCGAGGGAGCGCTGATCCTGAGTGGCGTCGTCGATACCGAGGAAGCGCGTCAGGCTGCCGCCGATATTGCGACCCAGATTGCGCCGAACCTGCAGGTCGACAATCAGATCGAAGTCGAAACGCTGTTGCCGACTGATATCGACCACTTCGTGAGTGAGGAGCCAAGCGCCGAGCTACTCGACAGCGAGGATGAGATCGTCGCCAGCGGCGGCGAGCTCGAGCCGGACTTCGAGCGACCGGTGGTCACCGATCCCGTTGAGATTGTCGGACCGGACAGCGACGGGGCGGACGACATCGCCCAGTCGGGCGAGGTCTACACCCCGCCAGACGATCCCGTCGTAACGACCGACGCGCATGGTCGGACGCAGGTGCTGGGTGGGTTCGACTCGTCGAGCGACGACAACGAGGTGGACACCTCCTCGGATGGTCGGGTGGGCGACGAAGCGCTGGCCGACGCGGTGCGGCGGGAGCTACGGGAAGACGCGGCGACGACGGACCTGCGGATCCTGGTCGTAGTGCGCAATGGCGTCGTCCATTTGCGAGGTCAGGTCGAGGATCTGGATGACGCGGACAACGCGGAAGATGTTGCGTCGCGGGTGCCGGGGGTACGGGAAGTGGTCGAGGAGCTAGAGGTCGTCAACGTCTAGCTCCGGCCGGGTGTTATGGACCGGGCAGGATGAGCCAGATGCCGGCCATGCCGAGTAAGGCGCCGAGGACTACCAGCGAGCTGCCAACGCTGCTCGCCGGTCCCTGACCCAGGCCGAGCACGGCCATTCCGAAGCCGGTCGCG
>DASYKL010000520.1:0-4927 GCA_035995405.1 Chloroflexota bacterium | reverse complement strand
CAAGTCCTGAGGCAGGTTCGGCGCGCCTGGTCCAAGCATGATCTGCTTCAGGTAGTCGGCCAGCAGCAATGGCTCGGTCCCGATTCCCTGGCGATAGTGCAGGATCACACGCTGGAAGCGCATGTAGATGAAGCTGCTGTTCGACGGGTCGACCTGCGGCTGTGAGATCGGCGCACCCAGCACCTCCAGCCCACCGCGCGCCTGGAAGGTCTGCCAGAAGTTCACCGGCTGACCGCTGACCTGATCGGGCGTGACCGACTGAATGAACTGCAGGATGTTGGCGTACTCAGGCGAGCCTACCGCTGGTGTTTGGGCTTTGAGCTGATCGTCCGGTGACGGGAACACGCTGCCGTTGACGCGGGTGTACGGGAAGATCTCCGGATCGAGCAGGTTGATCAAGGCCGGTCCTGAACCAGGGCACAGTTGAATGATCAGCCGCTGGTACATCTGCACCGGGCAGCCCAGGAACGTGAACAGCCGTGAAATCGGATAGCCGAAGGTGTCGACGGCGCCGCGCGACTGGAAGAATGACACGGCCTGGTCGTCAACGCGGAAACCAGTCTGCTGGTAGTACTGCGCGTCATGCGTGACCGTCGGGGCTGGCTGAACGGGGCCGGCCGTCGCGGTCGGCGTGGCGGCCTGTGTCGGGCCCGCTGTCGCGGTGCCGGTGACCGCCGCGGTCGGCGTAGCCGTCGCGGGTGGCGCAACAAATGGGCTAATCGTGCCGCCGTAAGCGACCGTGCCACTGCTGTTGTTGCCGAGGCTGAAGAACACGAACTGGCTGTTCGGGAGATTGACGTGGCGCGAGATGGTGTTGCCATTTCGCACCTGGCTGCCGCCCTGCTGGGTCGGGCCGAGGTTCGTCACGTCGGTGCCGGTGTAGATGTTCATGTCGACGCTGTCGGCGGTCGGCGCAACGGAGATGCTGACCGTTGCGTCTGCACCCGGGTTGCCGTAGTAGAAGCGGTACCAGACCGCCTGGCCCGGCGCTAACGTGCCCGAGAATTGGCCGTTGTTGGCGGCGATGAGGATCGCCGAGGCGGCGTTGCCAGCCACTGGACCAGCGGTCGGGGTGGACTGTGGCGTGGCCGGGCTGGTGGCCGAGGTCGGCGTTGGCGTGGCCAGGGTGGTGGTCGGAGAGAGCGTGCCCACAAAGCTGACCGAGCGATCGGGGTGATCGTTTTCGACTTTGAGGAACACCACCCGCGGACCACCCGGATCGGTGTAGGTGATGGTGCGCGTGTTGCCGGTAAGCGTCGACGAGGCGGTCGTGACCTGGGTCGGGTTATTCGGATCGCCGACGTAGACGAAGATGTCGAGGCGTGTCGAATCCGGTGGCTCGAACGTCAGCGTGGTCGTGACGGTCTGGTTACCACCGATGTAGTTGAACTTGTACCAGAGGCTAGAGGCGGGGGCGTCGGTGCCTGCGAAGCGGCCGTCGGTGCCGATGGGGATTGCTTCAACGGCGTTGGAGCCTGTCTGCGCTTGAGCGCTCGGGATGATGCCGACCAGAAGCGCACCGATGAGCGCAACGACGGCCCACGGTGTGAGGCGGCGAACGACGGACAACGATATCGTCCGTGCGACGAGACCAGAGGGCATTGCGAAGACCTCCTGAAGGTCAAAAACGACTGGCGAGATTGGGGGTTACGGTCTATCTAAGCGCGTAATGAAAGCGTAAGAGATCGATTCGTGACGTCTCACATGCCGGTTGTAATGCGCCTGTTACCTCCTATCACGCAGGCTGGAGGTAGTGCAAAACGGCCATTTGAGATCAGCGCCATGAACCTGCTGTGGATTCGACCGGCGGAAATCGAGCAAACGTTAAACCCAGACGAACGACGTGTGCGTGACTATGTCGACTCACCGTCAGGCGTGTCGGAATCGGTTCTCTCTCTGGCTGACAAGCTGGGGATCAGTCGACGGCGCTGCCGTCGGATCCTCGACCGACTGGTCGAGCAAGGGATCTTGCGGCGCCGTGATTTCGCCGACATGGAGCCGATCTACGTACGCTTTCCATCGCGATGAGCGAAAGCCAGGTCACCTGTCGACGGTGTGGCCAAACGAAAGCGGGTCTCGAGAAAGCGCCTCTGCCGGGCAAATGGGGCGCACTGGTACTCACCCAAACGTGCGCGGAGTGCTGGCACGAGTGGTTCGAAGAGCAGACGCGATTGATCAACCACGAGGGATTGCTGCCGGCTCAGGCTGAGCACCGCAAGGTGCTCTACGAGCGCATGGGTACCTTTCTGCATCTGGCAGACTAAGTCCCAGGTGGTCCGCAGATGGGTCGCGGTCGCGCTGGCCGCTCTGGTAGCGACGGCGTGTCAGCCGCGTGCACCTGTCGCGGAACTTGCGCCCACGAGTGCGGCCAGTCCGGTGCGAACAACCGCCGCTGACAGTACGGCAGTGCCGACAGCCACGCGCGTCCCGCCCCAGACAGCGACGGCCGGGCCGACCTCGAAACCCACGCCCCACCCGCCGTTTACGCCGCTGCCGCTGCAGACACCTGTTCCAGGTGGACTGGACCCACGCTTCGGCATCGCCGAGGGGTTCAGAAACACGGCGGTGATGGCCGATATCGGCGCCGGCTGGGAGCGTGTCGTCTTGTCCTGGGCCGACATCCAACCAGACGGCCCAGGCGATTTCAGCTGGCTCGGCCGGACCCTGCCGCCACGCGCCCTGGCTGGCGAGCTCAATCGAGGCGTCAAGATGGCTGGACTGTTGCAGTTCACCCCAACCTGGGCCGCCACGGATCTCGTCGATCCTGGCCGCTCGGTGCCGAAAAATCTCGACTTGCCAGATGATGACCCGAACAACTACTGGGCCCGTTTCGTGTTCGAGACCGTGCGCTATTACACCGGCCGGATCGACGAGTGGATCGTCTGGAACGAGCCCGAGTTCCATCCTGGAGATGCCGCGGGGAGCGGCACCTACACCTGGCTCGGGACGGACGAGCAATTCGCGCGACTGATGCAAGTGGCATATCGCGCGGCCAAGCGCGCCAACCCAAACGCGATCGTCGCGTTTCCGGGCACGTCTTATTGGATCGACCACAACAGCGGCCGGCCGCAGTTCTACGAGCGCTTTCTCAAGCTGATCGCGGCCGATCCGCAAGCGGCGGGGAACAACTACTTCCATGACGCGGTGCCGCTGAACCTGTATCGCGCGCCGGATGACCTGGTCCGACTGCATCAGGAATTTCTGACTATCCAGCGCCGCTATGGCGTCGACAAAGCGCTCTGGCTGCTGGAATTGAACGCCATGCCAACCGACGATCGAACCATCCCCTGCGCTGAGATGCATGCCAGCAACCCGATCCAGACGACACAGGTCCAGCAAGCCAGCTACGCCATGCAGGCCCTCGCGCTCGCGGCATCTGCTGGGTACCAACGCATCGGCTTTTATCAGATGGTTGACGACAACCCGTGCGCCCAATCGGCCGTGTGGGGCATCACCCGTGACGACGGCACGTCGCGGCCGGTCGCACAAACCCTGCGCGCGGCGGTGGCCACGTTTTCGGGATTCACGCAGGCAGCGTTCGCTCCGCTCGTCAGACAGCCGGCGCGTTGGGCCGCCTGGCCGGACGATCCCGCGTCACTCACGCCAAACTGGCAGGTCTATCAGGTCACCTTCGACTTACCTGCCAATCGCCGAGCCACGGTCGTCTGGAACGGCGATGGTGTCGTGCGACGCGTCCGTCTGGCACGGCACGATCCACAAGCGACCGTCCTCACCTCAGCCGGCGAGTCGCTCACGCCCACACAGAGCGGAGGTGATTGGTTGGTCGACCTGCCACCAGCAACCGCCCAGTATGCAGGCGATCCGGCGGGGTACTTCTTCATTGGTGGCGAGCCGCGGATCCTCATCGAGAACGGCGTTCCGGCTGCCACGCCGATTGCATCCCCCCGTCTCGGGTGAACCGCTGTTAGGCTGTACGTCGAGCGCAGTGCCGCATGAGCCCCAAACGCATTTTGATTGTCGACGACGAAGACGACATCCGCGAAGTCGCACAGGTGAGTCTCGAGCTTGTAGGAAACTACGTGGTCCTGACCGCGTCCAATGGCCATGACGGCGTGGCCGCCGCTCGCAACGAGCAGCCCGATGCGATCCTGCTCGACGTGATGATGCCCGGCATGGATGGTCCGACAACACTGGCCCAGCTACGCGCCGATCCGGCAACCAGGAACATCCCGGTCGTGTTCCTGACGGCCAAAACGCAGTCTGCTGAGCGCAGCCGACTCGCCCAATTGGGCGCCGCCGCGATTCTCACCAAGCCATTCGATCCACTCAAGCTCGCAACGGAAGTCGCATCCGCCCTGCACTGGACGTAGACTCGGGCTATGGAATTGCCCGACGGACTGGTCGCAGTTGTCAAGCGCGACTGTCCGACGTGTCAACTGGCGGCGCCGGTCCTGGTAAAGCTCCACCGCGCCGGGGTGCCGCTGACGATCTTCAGTCAGGACGACCCCGGCTTTCCCGAAGGGGTACCCGTCCGCGACGATACGCCGCTCGAAATCTCGTACCGCCTGGGAATCGAGATCGTGCCAACCCTGATGGTCATTCGCAATGGACAGACGGAACAGCGCGTCGAGGGCTGGGTGCGCAGCGAATGGCAGACGCTGACAGGCATCGCGGACCTCGGCGCCGGGTTGCCCGAGCTGCGGCCAGGCTGTGGCTCGCGGACCGTCGAACCAGGTATTGCTGAGCGACTGGCCGCGCGGTACGGAGCAGAGCGTCTGGCCGCCCGCCGAATTGAACTGGGCGAGGACGAAGATGAGCTTGAAGCGTGTTTTGCCAGAGGCTGGACTGACGGCTTACCAGTCGTTCCGCCCACGCCAGAACGCGTCCTGCATATGCTGTCTGGCACGTCGCGTGCTCCGTCTGAGGTGGTCGCCGTAGTGCCGCCCGACCTGGCGGAGTGCACCGT
>DASYKL010000519.1:0-2763 GCA_035995405.1 Chloroflexota bacterium | reverse complement strand
GGAGTTTGCTCTTGCCGCGGAGGAGTTTGGGTTGGACTCCTTTTGGGTCTGGGACCACCTCCAGCGCCAGCCGGCGGCGGGGGAGGCGGACTCACAGGGGATGCTGGAGTGCTTTCTCAGCCTCGCCGGCGTGGCCGCTATCACCAAGCGGGTTCTCCTGGGGCAGTTGGTGGCCGCCGTGCCGTACCGCAATCCCGCGCTTACCGCCAAGATGGGGACCACCCTGGCGCACATGTCGCATGGCCGGGCCGTGCTCGGCCTCGGCGCGGGTTGGGACCGCCGCGAGATGACCGCTTATGGCTATCAGTTTGAAGACGCGCCGACCAGGCTGAAGCGCCTGGAGGAAGCGGTCCAGGTCGTTCTCAAGCTGTGGTCGGAACGTCCCGCCTCGTTCCAGGGCCATTTCTACAGCCTCGACACGGCCTACAACGATCCATGGCCAGAGGCGAGGCCGCCCTTGATGGTCGGCGGCTCAGGCGAAAAGGTCACCTTGCGCATCTGCGCCCAGTATGCCGACTGGTGCAACGTCAATGGCCTCCCCGAGCAGGTCCAGCACCGTTTCGACGTGCTGCGTGCGCATTGCGAGCGCCTCGGCCGCGACCCGGACACAATCATCAGGTCGAACCTGCTGTGGGCTATCGTCGGCCGCACGCAGGCCGAAGCGGATGCCAAGCGTGAGCGACTCGGCAATAACGCGCGCCCGTTTCCTGGTGTCGTCGGCGATCCGGAGCGCCTGGTCGCCACGTTCAAGCAGTACGAAGCGGCTGGGTCGCAGCATTGCATCGTGCAGTTGACTGGTGAAAACGATCCGGAGATCGTTCGCTTGATCGGTCAACAGGTCATGTCCGCGTTGCATACCGGCTGACCCTAGAATCTCAGCACATGGGCGAAGTCGTTCGGCCGCAACCCCGCACGACGACCCTTCCCCCGGTCCGCGCGCTCGTGGTCGCGCTACGACCGCGCCAGTGGACGAAGAACGGCCTGGTCTTCATCGCCCTGGCGTTCACGCTGAACCTGCAGCAATCTGGATTGGTCTTTCGCTCGACCGCGGCGTTCATCTGCTTTTGTGCCCTGTCGAGTGCCGGTTACCTGCTGAACGATGTCATGGACATCGAGGCCGATCGCGCCCATCCGACCAAACGCGCGCGACCCATTGCCGCTGGCCTGGTCCCGATCCCGATTGCCCTGGGGCTGGGGGGCGCCCTGGCGTTCGCAGGCATTGCGCTGTCGTTTCGCATCACACCGCTGCTCGGCTTACTGGCCGTTGCCTACGCGGCCGTGACCGCGGTCTACACCACGACGCTGAAGCACATGGTGCTCCTCGACATCTTCAGCATCGCGGCGGGATTCGTGCTGCGCGCCGCCGCTGGTGCCGTCGCGATCGACGTGCCGATTTCGCCATGGCTCTATACGGCCACCCTGCTCGGTGCATTGCTGATCGCGCTGGGCAAACGTCGCACCGAGCTGGAGACGCTGGGCGTCGAAGCGGCTGTCGGGCATCGACGCAACCTTGAGGCGTACTCGATCGAGTTCATCGATCAACTCATCCTGGTCGTCAGCAGCGCCGCGCTGATGACGTACGCGCTGTACACGTTCTCGGCCGAGAACCTGCCGAAGAATCATTCCATGATGCTGACGATCCCGGTGGTGCTGTATGGCTTGTTCCGTTATCTGTTCCTGGTGCGCGAAGGTGACATTGGCGCTGCACCTGAAGAGCTGTTGTTCCGCGATCGGCCGCTGCTGGCGGCGGTGGCAGTGTGGACGATCATGGCAATCACAATTCTCTATCTCGGGCGATAAGGCCGAGGCCGAGACCGATCGCGGCGCCCACCACGACGGCGGCCGCCGCTCCGCCGGTGTAGGCGTCACCAGCCCACATCGTGGTGTCGCCGCCGAGCAGGGCAGCCCACGGCGGCACGACCGCCACCAGCAGAGCGCCGTAGACAGCGCCGCCTGCCGCCGCGCGAAGCGGCGCCAGGGCGCGCATGGTAGCCGGGCGTTTGCGCCACGGCTGACGATGCCGCGGCCACACTGCACCCAGCGCTGAAAGGTCGGCCAGGCGCAGCCACAGGCAGAGGTCGAATCCGACGGCCGGCACGAGCAGGAGCGGTGGCGGCTCCAGGCTAGGGACGACCAGGCTCAGCACCGTCCGCGGCAGCAGATACGCCCCGCACACCGCTGCCGCCGCACCTGGTAGATGCGTGATCCGCGTCGCCAGCGCCAGCGGCGCCAGGCTGGCGAGCGTCAGCAGCGCCAGATCGGGCCATGGTTGGCGGGGAGCGCCGACGACCGTCAGCAACACACCCAGGACCAGGGCGCAGCCCAACAGTACGTACGCGCCACGCGCCGTGAGACCAGGCCATGGCCCGGCGCGATACATCGTCTGACTCCTATTCTTGACGGACATGCCGCTGCAACTCGTTGATTACCACGCCCATACCGCGCGCTGCGGCCACGCCAGCGGAGCCATGGAGCGCTATGTCGAGCGGGCCATCGAGGCCGGCCTGCTCGAGCTTGGCTTTTCCGACCACCTGTTTCTGTACTGGCTGCCGCCGGAGCAGCGTGATCCCGAGCTGGGTATGGCCGAATGGGAGCACGATTTCTACATTGAGGACGTCGAGCGCTGCAGACAGACGTACAAGCGGGACATCAGCGTCCGCCTGTCGATCGAAGCCGATTACATCCCGGGCCACGAGCGCCAGCTGGAGGCAATTCTGGGGAGGTACGACTGGGACTACGTGATCGGTAGCGTGCATTTCGTCG
>DASYKL010000518.1:0-5236 GCA_035995405.1 Chloroflexota bacterium | reverse complement strand
TCTCGATGCGCTGCGGCTCACGATTACCGACGCCGACGTTGTGGATGACGGCGTCGAAGGTGCCTAACGCGTTCACCTGGCGCCCGACATCCTTCATCTGCTCGATGCTCGACAGGTCGCCAAGAACGACAGCTTCCGCTTGTGGCACGGCGGCTAGCGCTTCGGCGGAGCGGCGTGCGTTGCGGGCGTGCAATACGACCTGGTGTCCTGAATGGACGAGTGTCTGGGCGGCCATGCGGCCGAGGCCGTCTGAGGAACCGGTGATGAAGATGCGGGCCATGGTGTGGCTCGATTATGGCGTGCTGGCGTCGATGCGTCGATGCGGCGCTGCACCGCCTTGCCCTGGTGAATCTCCTCGATTCTAAATCAGGATCGGGCACGGACCTTGCGCGCACGTCCGGTGTCTCAGGCCATGCGATCAGAGTTCCACCGATTGGCACAGGGGACAGAACGGGAGCGAATTCTTGGCGTACTGGATGCGTATCTCTGGCGTACTACTCGGACTCATCGCGATCGGCAGCGCTTCTGCTCACGGCGAGCAGGTGCAGCCGGTCCTGGCCCAAGCCGCGCAACTGACATTCGTCGGCTCGGTCGAAGGCACCGACGCCTTTATCGGAATCGTCACAGACGGCGACCGGCTCATCGCTTATGTGTGTGACGGCGCTGACACCGGCATCGCGGACTTCTACACGGGCGCCGCCCACGATGCCGCCGCTGGCATGCTCACACTCAAGACCAATGACGGCCCCGACGTGCTCACCCTGGCTACCGATGCTGCGACACTGCCCAGCCTCGCGGGTTCGGGCAACAGCCTGACGGGTAGCTTCGTGATGGCCGACGGGGTCAACCACGCCTTCAGCGCCGACCTGGCCTCTGGACCAGGTGCGCTTTACCGCACCGACGAGACGATGGCCGACGGTACGGATGCTGAAGGCGGCTGGGTGGTGCTCAACAGCGGCGAAGTGCGCGGTTCACTGAACAAGACCCAGCCAAATGGCGCTTCCCCGGCAACCGTTCAGATGAGCACCCCAGGGCCAGGGCAGCCGCTCGCGGTGACAAGCTCACAGGCGCCGGCTGGTTGCGAGCTCATGACGACCACATTCACCGTCCCCACTCCGGATGGCGAGGTGGCCCTTTCGGACTATCTGTGGGTCATCGCCGGATCCATAACCGACGGTGGGGAACATTACCTGCTCTGCCAGTCGCAGCCAGTGCTGGCGCAGAGTGCGCCGCTCGACCTGATGACGCAGATGCAGATCGCCAGCGGCCCGGCCCCGCTGGCGGTGCCTGTCAAATCCACGAACGGGAAGTCGTCCCCTGCGCACGTCATGCCTGGCCAGGTATGTGTCAACCCCAGTCCGCAGAACCCGCATCCCGCAGACCCCCCGTCGTGTCACCGCTAGCTGACGGGTGCTCTGCGGAGCTCTATTCGAGCGTTCGGGCTGGCTGCATCCAGGTGCATGGGCATCTGCGTGGCGTAAATATATGGCCACCATCTGCCGATAATGGGAGCGGAGACATTTCATCGCATGCTTTTTCGTAATGAAGGCCAAGGCCTCGTAGAATACGGTCTTATCATCGCGCTCGTAGCCGTTGTCGCCATCGCCGGCTTAATCGTTTTTGGACCGGCCGTCAACGCCCTGTTGAGTAGCGTCGGGGGCTCTGTCTAACCTACGCTTGCGCGGCGCGCCTGGCAACCATGGCTTGAAGTGGCGTCGCCATTCCGCGGAATCATTGGTAGGGTTCGAGTCGCTGGCCGTCGGGCGAGATCTTGCTTGCCTGGTGGGGCGGGATCGGCTGGTCGAACGTCTCCGGATGGAGGATGCGTGCGAGCGTTTCCACGCCATCGACCAGCCTCGGGCCGGACCGGCTGAACAGATGGGTGTTGCCGGCATAGACCTGTCCTGACTGGACCGCCGCTAACTGGGTCCAATTCGGCAGCGACCGCACCAGGTGGAACTCGCTGGCGACCCGCTCGAGCTCCAGGCTGCACGGCATGAGGACCAGCACTTCGGGCGCGTAAGCAACGACGTCATCCCAGGCGATTCGCCGAGATGGGCCGGCGGGTGTGCCCAGCTCGTCGGAGCCACCTGCGAGCGCGACCATCTCCGGGACCCAGTGCCCCGCGGTGTACGGCGGATCCAGCCACTCCATGCAGAAGACGCGCGGCCGAGGGAGGTCGGCGGCCCGTGCGCGCACCAATGACAAGCGCTGGCGTAGGCCGGCCGTGATCTCTGGCTCGGGACTGTGCATGCCGGCGGAGTTTGCCACCAGGCTGATGTCGTCGAGGACCTGGTCAAGCGTGACCGGGCTGAGCGACAGAATCTGGGGGGTGTAGCCGAGGGTCCGTGTGGCGACCTCGACATCGCGACGCGAGACGGCACACACTTCGCAGATCTCCTGGGTCAGGATCAAGTCGGGTTTCAGGTTCCGCAGCAGGACCGGATCGACGTGATACAGGCTGGCTCCGCTGTGACCATCGCTGGCCGACGCATCAATCTCGGCGCTGGTCATCTGGGTGGTGTCGATTGAGATGGTGTTGAGCACGGGCAGGCGCTTCACGACGTGGACGGGCCAATCAGAGTCATCTGAGATGCCGACGAGGTGTTCTTCGAGCCCGAGTAAACAGACGATTTCCGTTGCCGCAGGGAGAAGCGAAACGATTCGCACGCCAGCACCAGTGTACGCGGTCATCTGCTGGTGGCCTTCTGGTCTCCGGAAATCATGGCCGCCGGGCACGGAGGATGAGGTGGCCTAAGCGGCGCTGGCGCCAGGATGGGCGGGTGTGGCAGGCTGCGTGTGCGCTGCGAGCGAGGACATCCATTTGGACCACGTGTGACGACTAGCCCCGCACCTGACCTGGTTGAAGGTCGGCGCCTGCTCATGGCGCCCAGCCCGCCGGGCGCGACGCCTCGCCTGATCGAAGCCACGCTGGTCCACGTCGATGCTGCCAGCGACCGGCTGATCGTCGCCTGGTCGCCGATTGCTGGTGACGTACGCATTGCCGCGGACGGGATGGCCGTGCTCGTGCTGGTGGCCCAGCCAGGTGAGGCTGTCTATGCGCGGCCGCATGTGGTGGAGGCGACGCTCGTCGACGCTGGCTGGCTCGTGCTGCGTGCGGCCGAAATGTGGCAGCGACTCCAGCGGCCTCTGGCGGTGCGGGCAGCGGTGGCATTACCGGTTATTGGGTATCGCCATCCGGCCACTGGAGGGAGCTTGCCGCTGCGGGGCATGGTGCGTGACCTCAGCAGCACCGGCTTACTTCTGGATACGTCAGATCGGCTGAGCCCGCAGGACCACGTCGTCCTGGAGATACCTCTGCCCGATGGCGAGCCGCCGCTGCAGGTGAAAGCGCTCGTGGTGCGGATGCAGCGCGTGCCCGAGGAGTCGCGGACCTCGAGGTCCGCCGGCTGTCAGTTCGAAGCGCTGGGGCCGAGCGATCAGACGCGGCTCGCAGCGTATGTGGCCTCGCAGGTCAGCCGCGTGGGTCAGCTGTAATCTTGATCAACCCGACCAGGCGTTGATGATCCGCATAAATCGTCCATGCCGGAGTTGTGTCGCTGCTTTTCGCGGTCGATCATGTAGTCGTTCGAGCCGTGGCGCAGCCGAGTATTAGCTGAGGCGGGCGCTCAGGCGGTTCGTTGGCGGGTGGTGGTCCAGACGAGCCAGGCGCCGACCAGGGCGACTACAGCGCCGATGATGACCCACGTGGTCTGGCCAGACATGACGCTACCTGGCAACAGGTTGAGGCCCTGTCCCACCCACAGCAGGCCCAAGAGGACGAGGACGATTCCGCCGCCGGTTTTCAACCAGGTCATACTCGTTCCTTCAGCATCGCGTTCATCCTAGTTGGGGCGGGTGCGGACGTGCACGTATTCGAGGTGTTTGTACGCGGCACTGCGTTGGTCGGCCGTGCAGAGTCCGGCAATGCAGTCGACCGACCGGTTGCTGCCTGAAAATTGATCTAATGGCCAAATGGCGATGGACGATCCGTACAGGCTCGAGCGATTCGTGACTGCCCAGAACGCGAACGGGACGTACGACCGCGCGGTGAGCGAGCTGCGAGCCGGTTCCAAGACCAGCCACTGGATGTGGTTCATCTTTCCCCAGATTGCGGGGCTGGGACAGAGTCAGATGTCCAGGACCTTTGCGATCTCATCGCTAGACGAGGCCAGGGCCTATGTACGGCATGCGGTCCTGGGACCGCGGCTGCTCGAATGCACCGCGGCCCTGGACGAGGCCCATGGGGTGAAATCAGCGGAGCAGATATTGGGGTCTGTTGACGCGCAGAAGCTGCACTCGAGCATGACACTATTCCAGCGCGCCCAGCCGGACGAGCCGCTGTTCCGGCAGGTGTTGGAACGCTATTTCGGTGGCGTGCCGGACTCCGCGACTGAGCAGCGGATGTGAGCTCGCTTTATTGATTGGCGGTGAAGTGGTCGACGGCGATAGCCGCAAGTTGGCGGCCGACGTTGATGCGCTCCGGGAGGTCTCGGGCCGGAAACGTGCCGAGATCGACGAAGATTTCCACACTTTGCGCGCCGCTGCGGACGTCAACGCGGGTATAACCCAGGCGGTCGTGCCACGTGTAGGCCTCATCGCCGACACCGTCGAGGGCGGTGAAAGTGGTGAGGCCATCGTTGTCGGTGGCGACGCGTTGTGCGTCGGTGCGGAAGTCGTCGGCGGCGGGGTAGTCCGGAATGAAGCGGATGACTTTGAAGGGATGGGCGTCCGGGAGCGAATCGAATTCGCAGCCGAAACGGTTGTTGGCGACGACGGGTTCGCCGAGGATGGCAGAGACGTCGGTGGCGGAGAAGAGGGAACAGAGTGTTGGATCGCTTTGCTGCAAAACCGTCGCGGCGAGCGCGAAAAGGACGGCCAACATGGCCTTAACGTAGCAGGCGGGGCAGGCGGGGCAGGCGGGGCAGGCGGGGCAGGCGGGCCCGGGTTAGCTGGCGCGGGGTCCTGGCTCGGCGGCCAGCCAGGCTTGCGGATCGGCGGCCAGCTGCTGGACGAGCGGCGGCAGGCGATTCCCTGCCAGATCGGCCAACGTCACCTGCTCGAGGACATTGCGCAGACTGGCGCGCACCGCAATCCAGACCAGGCGTAAGGGCTGGGCGACGCCTTCGTACGTCACGATCTCTGGTGCCTCACCACGCACGTTTGCCAGCGGGCCGTCGACTGCGCGGATCACATCAGCCAACGTGATTCGGTCGGCGGCAAGCGCCAGTCGATA
>DASYKL010000517.1:0-1837 GCA_035995405.1 Chloroflexota bacterium | reverse complement strand
GACGACGCGCTCACCCGGTCTGACTGGCGAGCTGAATGTGGCGGTGCAGTGCGGCGGCATCATCGTTCACCCGGGCGACATCGTGCTCGCCGACGACGACGGCATTGTCGTCCTGCCCCCGGCGCGCGTCGCAGAGATCGTCGCCATCTGTCTGCCACGCGAAGAGGCGGGCAAAGCGCGACAGCAAAAGATGCGCGAGGGCGTACCGCTCGGGACCTTGAGCGGCGCTCACCAACGCATCGACGACCAGTTGCGTCGCCAACAACAGTAGCCTCTCTACACTGATCCAGTGAGCGCGTCTTACGAGCAGCGCAGTCAAGCAGTGATCGACGGCGTTGAGAACATCAACCCCGAGTTCGTCCTGCACCTCCCTAGCAGCACGCTGAAGCTGGTGCTGGGCCACTTTCTTGATGGCCCAGGCGCCCAGCCTGGCCGGCGAGTCTTTCCGATTCCACGCGAAGAGGAAGGCATCTCGATCCTGGCGGGGCTGGCGCTGGCGGATCGACGGGCGGTGATGATCTTCCAGGACAACGGCATCGGCAACATGCTGACCTCCTTGCTGACCTTCCCCCAGCCCTACCACCTGCCGATCTTCGGCATCATCACCCGCCGCGGCGGACTTGGCGAATACAACTCGATGATCCACACCATCAGCGAGCATGCCGAGGCGCTGCTCGATGCCGGCCACGTGCGTTGGGTCCAGCTCGATGCTCGCACGCCGATCGAAGACTGGTCGTCAACCGTTCAGCGCGGTTACGACTTCGCTCAGACGACCCACCGGCCCGTGTTCGTGCTGGTCAACCTGATGGGAGGTTGAGAAAAGACGTTTGCTGCAACGACCTGCTGCGCTGCGGCTGATCGACGCCGCGTTTCCCGATCAACCCGTCGTCCTGACACTTGGCGGCACGATTCGGGAGATGCTGTCGGTCGTCGGTCGCAAGCCGAATCATCTCTACTCGCTTGACGCGATGGGCCAGACGCTGGCGCTTGCGCTCGGCCTGGCCATCGGCCTGGACGGACGTTCCCGTGGTGAGCGAGTCGTCGTCATCGAGGGCGACGGTTCATTGCTCATGGGCTTTTCCAGCCTGGCGACTGTCGGGCATGTGAAGCCGCGCAACCTGGTGGCGTTCGTTCTCGACAATGGGGTCTACCTGGCGACCGGCGGTCAGCCGACTGCGGCCCGCGATGCTGACTTCGTAGCGATCGCGCGCGCCTGCGGCTGGGCCGATGCGCGCAATGTGCCGAGCACAGAAGACGATCTCCGCGTGGCCCTGGCCTGGGCGGCCGAGACGCAGGGCCCGCTCTTGCTGCGCCTGGAAGTCGGCACGGAGCAGCCGAAGACCGACTTCTTTCTGGAAGATCCGGTCATCCTCGGCCGCACCTTTCAAGACTGGCTCCGCGGCGCGCACCAGTAACCGCCGCGGAGGTACAACACGCCGACTACGGGAGGTCGCGCATGGCTTTGATCGACACGCCCACGGTGACACCGCAAACGGATGTGACGGCGTCATTCGCCGAAACAGCCGAAGCCGTCCTGGCGCTCTACGCGGCCCACGGGGTCGACTTCATCTTCATCAACCCGGGCACTGACACCTTTCCATTGCAAGAGGCCTACGCCCGCCGCATGGAGCAGGGCCTGCCGTGTCCCACCGCCATCATGTGCATTCACGAGCACGTCGCGGTGTCAGCGGCGCACGGCTATTTCCTGGCAACAGGCCGACCTCAAGTGGTCCAGGTGCACGTCGATCTCGGCACGATCAACGCCGGCGGCTCACTGCACAATGCCCAGCGGGCCAATGTCGGGATCGTGTTCACCGCCGGTCGCGTGCCGTATGCC
>DASYKL010000516.1:0-8787 GCA_035995405.1 Chloroflexota bacterium | reverse complement strand
GCGCCACATCGCGCTGCAGCGGTGCAACCGTCGCGCAGACGGCGCCCACGTCACGACACGCTTGACGTAGTGCAGCGGCAGCCGCGGGCCGTTGTTGAGCCAGGACCGCCAGGCGCCCGGGCCGCAAGATGCCCGCCTTCTCGTGTGCGATGAGACCTAGCGTGCGGCCCAGAATCGCCGTGTGGTCGTAGCTGATAGACGTGATCACGCTGATTAGCGGCTCCGTTGCATTGGTTGCATCGAGCCGACCACCCAAGCCGACTTCGACCACCGCAATCTGACAGCCCTGGCGAGCGAACTCATCGAGTGCGACGGCCGTCGTTACTTCGAACGTGGTCGGCTCGCCGGCTGCAGGCGGCAAGCTGGCCGCCAGAGCGCGCATGTGCTCAACGCCCATGCTGAAGGCAGACGCACTGATAGCCGCGCCGTCAATGCGAATGCGCTCGCGGTACAGCTGCAGATGCGGCTTCGTATACAGCCCGCAGCGCACGCCGGCGACGCCAAGGATGCTCGCCAACATGACCGCCGTCGAGCCTTTGCCTTTCGTGCCGCCGACCAACGCGATTCTCAGCCGCCGGTCAGGCGCACCCGCCAGGTCGAGCAACGCCCGCGTCCGACCGAGCTTCCACTGACTTTCGGGACTGGAGCGCGGGTTCCAGCCCACGCCGCGCTCCTGATCGGCCAGGCTGAACAACCATTCGATTGGGTCCACAGCAGCGAACGAGGCTACAGCGGCGGTACCACCAGCAGGAACGCGTCCGCGCCGAGCAGCAAGCCAATGACACCTAGCCCAGCGCCGACCATGAGCAGCCAGCGCGCCCGAGCAACGATGGAAATGGAGGTCAAGACAATGCCCAGCTGGAAGGCTGCTTCAGCTGTTTGGAAGCCTCTGTGGCGTGATTCGGCGATGTCGCGCTCGTGCTCCAGCGCCTGCGCCTCGGGCATCAGGTGGTCCTGGGCAGGTTGATATTTGTCCGCCACGGCCTTCTCCAGAGCCACTGCCTGAGTATTGGCCGCGGCTTCGCCGGGTGTACCCGCGGCCAGGATGCGCAACATCGCGGCGTCGTCGAGGTTGACGTGCCGCTTCAGGGAGTTGGCCTGGAATTCGTTCCAGGTGTCCGAGGCTCTCGCCTGTGCCAGGATCGCTTCGGTCGAAGCGCGGCTGCCGGCCAAACTGCAGATCGCCAGCAACGCCGCGAGAATCGAAACGACGATAGCCGCGCGTCGACCAAAGTCTTCGCGCTTTTCGGCAGCTTCCTCGGCTTGTTCAACATGTTCAAGTACTTCGCGTGTTTCCACGCAGGGAGAGTACCCGCCAGGGCACTCAGGCTTACGCTGGCGCGCCTTCGGGCCACCTGATGCTGTGCCGTGAATCCTTTAGACTCCCGCCGTGGAGTCTGCGGGCCTGGTCCAGCTACGCGACGTGATCCGTGGCTATGGCTCGGCCATCACGGCCTTCTCGGCTGGGGTCGACTCGACGCTCGTCGCCGTCGTCGCCCAACAGGAGCTGGGCGCTCGCGCCCTTGCGGCCACGGCCGTATCTGCCAGCCTGGCGCCGTCCGAGTTGGACGACGCCGTACGCCTGGCGGACCAATTGGGACTGGCTCACCGCCTGGTGCAGACGAACGAAGTCGAGGACGAGCGCTACGCCAGCAACCCGGTGGACCGCTGCTATTTCTGCAAGACGCACCTGTATGCCGAGCTGGAGCAAGTAGCCGCGCAGACTGGCTTCAGGTGGATTCTGAATGGCCTCAACGTGGACGATCTGGGCGATTGGCGCCCGGGCGCGCGTGCCGCGGCTGAGCGCGCCGACCACGTGCGCAGTCCGCTGCATGAGGCCGGCCTGGGCAAAACCGAGATCCGCGCCGCAGCCCAGGCGCTTGGCTTGCCCAACTGGGACAAGCCCGCCCTGGCCTGTTTGTCGTCGCGGCTGCCGTACGGCGAGCGCGTCACACCCGAGAAGCTGGCCCGTATCGGTCAGGCGGAGCAGGCCTTGCGCGCCCTAGGTTTCCGACAGCTCCGCGTCCGTCACTTCGCAGACCGGGCGCGGGTCGAAATTGCGCCTGATGAGCTCGCCCGAGTGCAAGCCGAAGGGCTGACACAACGCATCGAGCATGACCTCCTGGCGCTCGGTTTCCCCGCCGTTGAGATCGACCCGCGCGGCTATCGCTCTGGTCGGCTCAACGACGGCCTCGTCCCGCTGCCCATACTCAGTGTCTGAGCTCGACCCGTTCGCCGGACTGGCGGCTGTCCTCGGCGTCGCGCCAGTCCAGGTCGACCCGCATCGGCAGGCGCGCAAAGGTGTGCCGGAAATCGTGTACGCCGCGGGAAAAACACCACGCCTGACGCTCATCGCAGTGAAAGAGCTGCTCGCTCGACAGCCCGCCGGGCGCGTGCTCGTCAGCCGCGCTTCTGCAGAAGTCGTCGATCTCCTGCGTACGGAGCTCGAGCCGCACGGCGCAACGGTCCGCAGCGCACCGAATGGCGGCACGGTGCTCGTGACCCGCGCCGACAACAGCCCGCCGCTGGAGACTGGCGGGGTGGTCGCCATGCTGACCGCGGGCGCCTCAGACGCACCGGCAGCCGATGAAGCTGCCTGGGTTGCCCTCGAAATGGGCTGTCGCCTCGTACGCGCCGACGACGTCGGTGTTGCCGGTTTGCACCGTCTGGAAAGCCCGCTGCGAGCGCTGCGCGATGCAGCAGCAGACGTCGTCATCGTCGTAGCCGGTATGGACGGCGCGCTGCCATCAGTCGTCTCCGGCCTGGTCGATATGCCTGTGATTGGCCTCCCGACTTCGGTCGGCTATGGCCTTGGTGGTGGTGGCATCGCCGCGCTGCTGAGCATGCTGCAGACGTGTGCGCCTGGCCTGGTCGTGGTCAACATCGACAACGGTGTCGGCGCTGGCGCGACCGCCGCGCTGATCGCCAATCGCACCGCTGCCGCCCGTCAGTCCGCCTGAGACTTCGGTCGGCGGGCGAAGAAGTTCACCGCCTCCACTTGCATCACGGTCTCGTCCGATTGGTTGACTAACTCTCCGCGCGAGCGGACGATGCCCCAATCGGGTCGACTGCGCGACAGGTTCGCCTCGAGCACGGAAAATCGGCCACGCAGCACGTCGCCGGGTTTGACGGGTTTGAGCCAGCGCAGGTTGTCGATGCCGGGCGAGCCCAGACTGGCGCTGTCGCCGATGACGCTGTCGACCAGCAACCGCATGTAACAACCAGCGGTCTGCCAACCGCTTGCGATGAGGCTGCCGTAGATCGACTGCGCCCCAGCCACCGCATCGGTGTGCATCGGCTGCGGATCGTACCGTCGAGCGAAGGTAATAATCTCATCGGCGGTCAGCGAGGCGCTGCCGAGCTCCACCGTCAGCCCGGCTGGAAAGTCTTCGAAATACCGCACGCGTTTACCAGGCGAAGTTGTCCCAGACCCAGTTGAACAGCGCGGTGCAGTCGCCGACGAGGTCTTGCGAGTGCATCAGGCTGACGTAAACGTGGTGTCCGTCGCGCGTCGCGGAGGCGACGATCGTCTTCTGTGCGGCATCGGTAAAGCCTATCTTCACGCCATCCGCACCCGGATACAGATCCAAAAAGCGGTTCAGATTCGCCATGGGGAATCCGTCGCTCGTATAGCGTGACGTCCCCGCCAGATCACGAAAGACGGAGTTTCGCATGGCATAGCGGGCCAGCATGGCCATGTCGTATGCGCTCGAGTAATGGTTCGGCGCATCCATGCCGCTCGGATTCACGAAGTGCGTGTTCTTGAGCCCGAGCGCGGCAGTCTCGAGGTTCATCCAATCGACATACTGCTCGCGCGAGTCCGCCAATGCGACGGCGACCTGCTCAGCCGCGTCGTTGCCGCTTGGCAACATCATGCCGTGGAGCAAGGTGTCGAGCGAAACGCTGCGGCCTGGCTCAATGCCCATGGTCGACGAGCCGTCGCGATTCGCCATCGCAGTGGCACTGATGGTGACTTTGATGCGGCGGCTGACGTCTGGTGAGCGCTCGAGCGCAACGATGGTCGTCGCAATTTTTGTTGTGCTGGCCTGAGGGACTTCCGTATTCGGCTGCTCGCCGTAGATCAACTGCCCGGAAGCATCATCGATGATCGCGATGTGTATCGCGGTGGTGTCGGGCGGCGGCGCATCCCCTGTCCGGCGCGGGGCGGCTGGCAGCTGCGGTGCGCCCAGGCTGGTCGGCGAAACCCAGGCTGGCACCGCGCTGGGCTCGACATTGGCCGTGTCGACCCACGCTTGAGCGGCCGCATGACCTTCGTCGCCGGGGAAATACACCTGCACGCGCGTATCGATGAAGCCCCCGAGCGGCTTCACATAGCTGTCCCCCGCGGGCAACGAGCCAACAGTGGACGCCGCGAGATCAGCGCCTGACCACAGCGGCGTGTCGCGCGTCGTACGCAGCCACTGCGGCAAACCACGGCGCGGATCGAATGCCAGCGCTTGGATCTGGTCGGCACCTTGCGTGCGCGATCCAACGGTCGCCAACGGCATGGGTGCCAGTGGCCCGAGCGGCAGCGGTACCTGTGCGGGCAGAGCCCGATTCGATTCGCTGTCGCCGTCACGAGCGATCCGCAGCTCGACCGGCGAGGCGGGTGTGGCAAATGCGGCGCCGACCAGGGCGAGGCCAACAACCGCCACCAGTGCACACGCGTGGGTACCCAGACGGCGGTACCCAACCTGATCTCGAGGAAGGATTTGCGCCATGCGTGAAGGGCTAGGTTACCCGCTCCAAGCAGGGCGCGGCGGGCAGTTCGCCGTTCCAATCGTGTCAACGCTCGCACGACCATTGATGCCGTTACGAGTCGGTGACGAAAAAGCCAGTCGGGTTACAGGTTCGAGATTGTCGCGCGGTTGTGACGCGCGCTGGCACGGAGGGTGCCAATTAGGGTCTCACAGTAGTACGGAGGCACCGTTAGGAACACGACCATGACTATGCAAGTTGTTTGGCACGGGACTCAGCAAGAGTCGTTCGATCTGGTCAACGCCATTGCCCGTAATTGCACATGCGAGTTCGGCTTGATGGGCGTTCGCCTGGCCACATGTGCACCACATCGGATGTTGACCGAGGATCAGCGTGCCTTGAACGGCTTGTTGTTCGCACGGCGCATGCAAGAACGATTACATCGCGAGGAATTCTCTCGCGCCAAGAGCACATCCAGCGCGCGCAATCGCGCCTTGAGCAGCATCGCGGCCGACTAAATCCGCGGGCCATCAGGGCCACCGCCGCGTATCATCCGAGAATGCCCGTCTCCTGGCAGAACCTGTACGCCGAACGTGCCGATGGCATGCGTGCGTCGGACATACGCGAGATTCTGAAGGTCACGGCCCAGCCTGACATCATCTCCCTCGCCGGTGGCTTGCCTGCCCCCGAGCTCTTCCCGATCGACGAATATCGGCGCGCGTTCGAATGGATCCTCGAATCCGACGGCGCCCAGGCCCTGCAATACGGGCCCAGCGAAGGCTTCCGACCGTTACGGACGCTGCTGGCCGAACGGATGGCGGGCTTCGGCATGACGTGCACCGCTGACGACATCCTGATCACCAACGGGTCGCAGCAAGCGCTCGACTTGCTTGGGAAAATCTTTCTCGACCCGGGCGACGCGGTGATGGTCGAAAAGCCAACCTATCTCGGCGCTCTACAGGCCTTCAATCAATACCAGGCGCGCTACACCGTCGTGTCTATGGACGACGATGGCATGCGCATCGACGAGGTCGAACGGCTGCTCGCCGCACAGCACCATCAGACCAGCGGCCCGCGCATCAAATTCATTTACGCCCTGCCCAACTTCCAGAACCCCACCGGCCGCTCGCTGAGTCTCGAGCGACGCACACAGCTGGTGCAGATCGCTAGCCACTTCGGCGTACCGATCGTCGAGGACGACCCATACGGCGAATTGCGCTACGAGGGCGACCCCCTGCCAACCCTCAAGTCACTGGACACGGATGGCTCGGTCATCTACCTCGGCACGTTCTCCAAGATCCTGGCGCCTGGCTTCCGCCTGGGCTGGATCCTGGCTACTCCGGCGGCCATGGAGCCGTTGCTGCACGGCAAACAGCCGTCCGACCTGCACACCGGTATGGCGCAGCAGATGGCGACCTATGAAGTCGCCAAAGATGGCTTCGTCGATCGCCACGTCGAACGGATCAAAGACTTTTATCGCGAACGGCGCGACGTGATGCTGCGGGCCATCGAAGAGCACTTTCCGGCCGACGCGCGCTACACCCGGCCCGCGGGCGGGCTCTTCGTCTGGGCCGAGCTGCCCGCATCGATCGACACCCGCGAGCTGCTGATCGAGGCGATTCGAGACAAAGTCGCGTTCGTACCAGGCCAGGGCTTCCACGCCGACGGTACCGGCACAAACACGATGCGCCTGAACTTCTCCAACGTGCCACCCGAGCAGTTGCGCGAGGGCGTTCGTCGTCTTGGCCAGGCCATCCAGCGACGGCTTGCCGAGGCACCTGCTGAGCGACGGGTCAGCGTCTAGGCGATCCGCCCGTATAGCGGCGGGGGCCATTCGACTCGGCCCTATACTCCCGCGGTGAAGATACGGCCAGTTGGCGAAGCGGGGAAGCCCACGACGTCGGTGGTCGAAGACTACCTGCAGATCCTGCACTACCTGACTCGTGATGGCGTGCCGGTCATTGCCGCGCGCCTGGCTGAACGCATGAGCGTGACCCCGCCAACCGTGACGGCGACACTGCAGCGCATGGAACGCGATGGCTTGATCGCGCATGGTGCGCGGAAGGAAGTCCTGCTCACCGACGAAGGTCGGCAGGTTGCCGAGAACATCGTTCGTCGACACGCCCTGGCCGAGCGTTTGTTGACGGACTTATTGAAGATGCCGTGGCACGAGTCGCATGAGGAAGCGCACGGCGTCGAGCACGCCCTGACGCCGAACATCGAAGCGCGGCTGCTGACGGCGCTGGGCAATCCGACGACGTGTCCGCATGGCAACCCGATCCCGGGCTTAGGCAAACTTGCGCCCGACGAGTTTTCGCTCGACGAAGCCGAAACAGGTGATGAGGTCATCATTCAACGCATCACCGAGGAAGCCGAGGAAGACCTGCACCTGATGAAGTACCTGCAGGAGCATGGCGTCGAGCCCGGGGCGCGGATGACCGTGCGCGAAGCCACCCGCTTCAATGCGCTGATCGTCCTGGAAGGACCGCGTGGTCCTGTGCCGCTGGGATTTCCAGTGGCCGCCAAACTACGCGCCCGACGCGTCTAAACGGCGCAGTAGGTTCGCGGCGATCTCCCTGGCCGCCGCCGGCCGCGCCAACCGACCGCCGCCCGCCACCAGCGCAGTCCGCTTGTCGGGGTGGCGCATCAAGTCGGGGATAATGCGCGCCAGCGCCGCCGGAGTCTGGCCGAATTCCGCAGCCCCCGCATCGAGCACATATGCCAGGTTGCCGGCCTCCTGACCTGGCAGCGCGTCGTCGACAACCAGCGGCACGCCACAGCAGAACGCCTCAGCGAGAGTTAATCCGCCGGCCTTGGTCACCAGTATGTCGGCCGAGCGCATCAGGTCGGCGACGTGTTCGACGAATCCAACCGCGCGGCGCGGCATCCGACCGGGCAACGCCTCGACGCGCCGCCGGAGCTGCTCGTTTCGTCCGCAGATCACCACCAGCTGGGCGTCGAGATCCAGCCGCGCCAGACCACTCAGGTTTGCCAGCGCCCGCGGCGACCCCTCTGCGCCGGCCATAGCCAGAATGGTGAACCTCGCCGGATCCAGGCCAAGCTCCGTCAGGCGTTGCTGCCGCACCGCCACCCTGTCCACCGCCACGGCGAAGTCACGCCGGACCGGTATCCCGACTACATCGACCAGCTCAGGCGGCGCACCGTAGCCGATGCACTCGAGCCGCGCCGACTCCGTGGCTACGGTGTATTGCTGGATGCCGTCGTCCACCCACAAGCGGTGTACGGCGTGCCAATCCGTCAAGACCACTTCGGTTCGGGCTCCGACAGTCCTGGCCGCGTCGGCCAGCAGGCCGTTGACGACGGGCAGCACCGACACGACCAGATGGGGTTTCTCCTCGGCCATCAGCCGCGCGAAACCATGTCGCAGGAACGGCGACAGAATGTGGCGTGGCGCCATACGCGTCTCCGCGCCGTAGTAGATCGCCGCCCATAGCCGCGGATGCCGGCGTGCGAGCCGCGCGTACACAGCGGGAAAGTAGGGCAGCGGGAATCGACCGCACTCCGCATAGGCGTCGACCAGCCGCACCGACACACCGCCCGAGGCCTCGAGCTCCGCCGCCAGCGCGCGTGCCGCGCTGAGGTGGCCACCTCCGACCTGTGAGTAGACGAGTACCGCGCGTACGCCCGCGCGAAAACTCACCTGGCTGGAGCGCTCGCCAGGACTTGCAGGCCGTCTTTGGCGCCCTGCAAATCAGGGTTCTCTTCCAGAGCGCGGGTGAACTCGGCCTTGGCTTTCGGGTAGTCCTTCTTACTCAGGTAGATCCAGCCGAGCGCGTGGCGGTAGGCCGCGTTCTTGGTTGGATCTTTTTCCAGACTGACCGCTTTTTCGAAGTTCGGCTGCGCCCGGTCGTAGTCCTTCTGGACATAGAACACCCAGCCGAGCTGGCCCCAACCGGTGGCATAGTTCGGATCGACTTCGACGGCGCGCAGCAAATGCGATTGAGCCGAGTCGTACTCCTCGATCGCGTAATAAGCCATGCCCATGCCGCCTTCTGCGCGCGCATCGTCCGGGTTCAGGTCGGCCGCTTGCTGAAAAGCCTGGATGGCTTCCTCGTACTGTTTCGAGGC
>DASYKL010000515.1:0-2506 GCA_035995405.1 Chloroflexota bacterium | reverse complement strand
CCGGCCGACCAGTTCGGCGCGGTTGTAGGTGGGAATGATCGCCGAAAAAACGATCGTCACTGGCTCACTGCTCACTGGGCCACCGCGATCAGCGCATGGGCGCCGGGCCAGCCATCGGGTTCAAAACGGTAATCGGTCTCGTCGGGATAAAACGGGCGGCCGCTCACGGCCAGGGCCAGGAAGTTCTTGAGCCCGAACGGCAAACGGGTCATCAGCTTCCAAGCAATTGCTCGCGGCTCCAGATGGCGCTCGACCAGCAAGAACGGCACATAGCGGTGCACGGGCGATGGCCGCTGGCCATAGAGCTCAACGGAGTCGAACGAGCAACAGAGCAAGTTGCGCAGCTCGGGCCCGGTGAACTCCTGGACATGGAACGGGTTATTGGTGTGCAGCGCTGGCGGACCGAACGCTTTGTTGGGCGTGGACAGGACGAGCCGACCGCCCGGCTTGAGGACGCGCCGCAGCTCGCGGACCATGGCGCCGGCGTCCGAGACGTGCTCGAGGGTCTCGAACGACACCACCAGGTCGACCGAGGCATCCTGCAGAGGCAGACGGGTGGCGTCGCCTCGGACGAGCGGCACGCTTGGATGCAGCTGTCGCACGTTGCGCAGTGCCTCCGCATCGTAGTCCAGACCGGTGACCGCCGCGCCGCTCTGGCGCAGCATCTGCAGCCCGAAGCCGGCGCCGCTGGCGACGTCCAGGATGTGTTGCTGGCCGGCGACAAAGCGGCTGGCAAAGCGATAGCGGGCACGGTGCTCGCCCCATAGCTCAGAGGTCGGATCGTTGCCCAAGCGTTCTTCGGCGGCGCTCATGCGACTCCAGCCGTCTTCAAGCCGTCTTCAAGCCGTCTTCAATCCATCTTTAAGCCCGAGGATCGCAAAGAGGTCGCGGAAGCGATGCTGCCAGGTGTGTTCGCTTCTCGCTCGTTCCAAACCCGCGCGTCGAATACGCTCCGAGACTTCCTGGTGGGCGAGATAGAACAGGGCCTTGTCGAGCAGATCGTCACGATCCGTATAGGTCAGCATCTCCTGGCCCACGCGGAAATACTCTGCCAGCTCGGGCTGGTCTTCTGTCAAGTACAGAGCGCCCGACATAGGCGCCTCGAATTCCCTGAGCCTCAGGTGGGTCAAACGCTTTTCGGCGAGATGGGAGTTGCCCGCCGTCGCAAACCCCAGGCTGAGCCGACTCTGCGAAAACATCTTGATGAGGTCTCGCTGCAGCAACCGCGGCCCGCCATAGGCCGAAGTGTCAATCACCGGCCCGAGGTCGCCGACCCGCTCAGCCGCGTCAGGCACCGCCGTTTGCGTGTTGGCGGCGTGGCCGTTCGGCGCGGCGGTGGCTACCCCAGCGGGGGTCTGTGGCGATCGAGCGAAGCGGCGCCAGCCGCGGGACAGCCCCTGCCGTACGAGTCGCCCTACGCCATCGAGCCGCTCGTCTTCGACCAGCGCCAACGCCGCTTTGACGTGCGCCGCGTCCAGCCGCTTGCGCGGCTCCCAACCTGCTCCCCACGCCCGCACCTGAACGCCGTTCTGCCACAGGTAGTCCAGAAACGCGGTCCGATCGGCGTACCGCTGGCCCACAAATGTCACGTCATACAACCGCGGCTCAGGCAGCGGGCAATACACCCGCGGATTGGCCGCTAGCTGAATGCGCACCGGCCGCGCCCCAACGCTGAGAAAATCCGCCTGCGCTGCCTGCTCGGGCACCACGCACAGGTCGAAGTGGGCCACGATCTCCCGCACCAGGTCAAACTGATGCACGTTGTTGCACGAGAAGTTGACTGTCGGCACCCCTAACTGGCGGATCAGGTCGATGGTCTCGGGATACACGACCGAGCTGTAGAAGTAGCCATAAAACAGGTCGATCGGTCCCTCCGCGAGGGCAGCCCGAAAACGTTGCAGCAAGCGTTCGTTGGTGCGCGGTTTACCGACGTCTCGCCAGTGCGGATCGGCGTCGTCCGGCCAGCCAGGGAAGTCAAAACGAACAAGCTCGTGGCCCATGTCTTCGAGCGACCGACGCAAATTCAGATCGACCCACGCCGAACGCGGCACGGCAAAGAAGATCCTCATCGTGAGCGCAGCGCCTCGTACAGCGCGTCGGGCTCCCATTGCGGATAGACCTGCGCAAGGTCATCGACGAGCTGCTCAGCGGAGCGCCCCTGTCCGTTCGGAACAGACGTCGGTCCCGCCGACAGTGAGCCGCCGTAGACGGCCGCCAGGTACTGCGGCAAGGGCGCGGTGGCCGTCACTACGTCCAGGTAGCCCGAGGCGTACAGATCGAGCAGGGTCAGCGCATCGCTTGGGGGCGGCGCCACACGTGCCGGATTTCCAGCAGACGCGTCGCGGCTAACCGTCGCCGGGCCAAGCTCCGCCAGCAGCGTCGCAGCGCTCGGCTCAGCCTGCGGCGGACCGCCCAATGCCGCCCGACCCCGCTGGCACTGCCCAACATCGCCACTCGCCGCCGCCCGCCGAACATACCAATCGGCCAGCGCAACCTGCGCCAGAGC
>DASYKL010000514.1:0-11383 GCA_035995405.1 Chloroflexota bacterium | reverse complement strand
GATCACACGACCTATGAAGCCTTTGATGGCTACTGGCGTGGGCGACCCAAGATCGACCGCCTGTTCATCCGCTACTTTGGCAACACGGATGCCGAGCTGCAGGCGCTAAAGGCGAAAGAGATCGATCTGGCCTGGGGCGTGCCGTTGTCCAATATCCCAGAGCTCAAAGATCTGAGCAGTCAGGGAATCGGCACGCTGGTTCAGCCAGGGACTGGCCAGGAGCGCTACGCGTTCAACATGGATCACTCCCAGGCGCCGTTGTTCGCCGATCGCGAGCTGCGACACGCGTTGTCACTCGCCGTCGACCGCTCGACCATCGTGGACAAGCTGCTCTTCGGGTTGACGATCGTCGGGCGCGGTGATTGGGATAACACGCCGTGGGAAAACACGTCGATCAAAGCCGATCCGTACGACCCGACGCAGGCCAGGTCCATTCTGGATGGCCTGGGCTGGACACCTGGCCCGGATGGCATTCGGCAGAAGAACGGCCAGCGCCTGGCGTTCGACCACACGACGACGTCTGGCAGCCAGCTGCGGGAGAACGTCCAGCTTCTGGTGCAGCAGAACTTTAAAGACATCGGCGTCGACATGACGATCAAGAACCAGCCGACTGGCCAGCTGTTCGGCAGCTACGCGTCCGGCGGCGTCTGGGCCCGAGGCGCATATCAGGTGGGTGGCTGGACGACCGGCGTCAATCTGCCGGATCCAGATTTGTCGTCGCGGTATCTGTGCAAAGAGATCGCCTCAGATGCCAACCCGGCCGGTGCACAGTCGTATCGCTACTGCAATCCGGATGTCGATGCGCTGTTCGCGGAGCAGGCCACCGAGCTGGACCCGGCCAAACGCACGGCCATCTTCGCCCAGATCCAGCAGCTGGTGCACGACGATTACCACCAGATCTTCCTGTACGACTCGACGGCCGCCTGGGGTGTGCTGAGTCGCGTGAAGAACTTCGAACCGACGGTCAGAGCACCGTTCGGTGGTTTCCACTGGCGGGCTGAGGCGTGGGACGTCGCGTGAGCTAAGGAATGGGGCGCTACGTCGCGCGTCGAGCGATCGAAGCGCTGCCACTCCTGCTGCTGATTTCGCTGATCCTGTTCGCCATCATCCAGTTAACTGGCGATCCGCTCGCCGCGTACACGGTGGACGCCAGTCTGACCGGCGAAGATCTGGCGCGGTTGCGGCATGCGTATGGTCTCGATCAGCCGGTGCCGGTCCAGTACGCACACTGGTTGGCGAATATCTTGACAGGCAACTGGGGCACGTCGTTTCTCAGCGGCGTGCCGGCGTTCGAGTTGATTGCGCAGCGCTTGCCCAACACAGCGCTACTGGTGGTCAGCGCGTACGCCATCATTTTGCTCGCCGCAATCGTGCTGGGCACCTATACGGCGGTTCACCAGTACTCCGCCATCGATCACATCGTCACCACGCTGGCGTTCATTGGTATCTCGATCCCGAGCTTCTGGCTGGGTTTATTGCTCTTGATCTTTTTCGCGGTGCAGACACGCAATATGGGCTTGCCCTATTTCCCAGCCGGCGGCATGTACGACCTGGCGGTGGGGCCCACGATTCCGCAGGTCTTGTGGCATCTCGTGCTGCCCGCCGTGACGCTGGCAACCGTGGTCGCGGCGGGCTATATCCGCTACGTGCGGACGTCGATGCTCGAGGTGATCCGTCAGGACTACATCCGCACTGCGCGCGCCAAGGGCCTGGCCGAGCGCGTCACACTGAGCCGCCACGCGCTCAAGAACGCGGCGATTCCGCTGGTCACGCTCGTTGGCCTGGACCTGCCGCGTTTTCTGTCGGGATCGGTGGTTGTGGAGTCCATTTTTGCCTGGCCTGGTATGGGCCGCCTGTTCTGGGAGGAAGCGCAGCGGACGGACATCCCCGTATTGATGGCGGTGTTGATGTTCGCTTCAGTGCTGGTGGTGGTCGGTAATCTCTGCGCGGACGTTGCGTACGCCTACATCGATCCGCGCATCCGCTATAGATGAGAATCGCCGCTTTCCGCCGCCATCCGCTGGCGCTCGTTGGCGCGGCGGTGCTGGGCCTGGTCACGGCCACCTGTTTGATCGCGCCGTTGTTCGTGCCGGAGTCAGCGGCCAATCGCGTTGATCCGTCGCTGTTCCGCGCACCGCCGTCGCTGGCTCATCCGTTCGGCAACGATGATGTCGGCCGCGACATTTTGTGGCGGACGGTCTACGGCGGGCGGATTTCGCTGGCGATCGGCGCATTATCTATCGCCCTGGCGATGACCACCGGCGTGGTGCTTGGCTCCGTATCTGGTTATTACGGACGCTGGGTAGACACGCTGATCATGCGTCTGACCGACGCAATGCTGTCGATGCCGTCGCTGTTATTGCTGATCGTCCTGACGCGTATTCTGGGGCCATCGGTGCCAGCCATCATCCTGGTGATCGGGTTGTTGAACTGGATGCAGGTGACGCGTATCGTGCGGGCCAATTTCCTCAGTCTCAAAGAACAGGACTTCGTCCTCGCCGCCCGCGCGCTGGGCGTGCTGGACCGCGACATCATGTTCCGGCACGTTCTGCCCAACACGCTGGCGCCGGTGGTGGTAGCCGCGACGCTTGGCATCGGGCACGCGATCATTCTGGAAGCGTCGGCGAGTTTTCTGGGTCTCGGGGTTCAGCCGCCGACAGCCAGCTGGGGCAGCATGCTGTACCGCGCCCAGGGGTTGATGGTGCAGGCACCCTGGGTGGCGATCTTTCCAGGGCTGATGATTCTGGTGACGGTGATGGCGATTAACTTCCTGGGCGATGGGCTGCGGGACGCGCTCGACCCGCGGTCACGCAGGTAGGCGCTGCTGTGCCCAGGCGTACGGTGGATGACGCTTGTGTTCCGCAGCGGACCGACAGGCTTGGCCCAGCAGGATATGGTCGCGCGGAGTGCGGATCTGGACGTCCTCAGCACCAGGATCCATCAGCACTCGAGCAAAGCGCGTGCGAGCCTCTGTTTTGCGGGTCGCCTTGTTGACGCTCCGTTGCGCCGGTCGGATCGGCTAGGAACAATTGGTCGGTGGTGCTGTCGCTGGAGCCGAGCCGTAATCTGCTGCTGGCAGATTTGCCGCCTGAAGACCTGGCGCAAGTCACCGCCAAGGCTGAGCCGGTCCGCTTCGACCTGCGCGAGCCTCTGTACACGGCCAACGAGCCGTTGTCGCATGTGTTCTTCGTCACCAGGGGCATGGTTTCGGTCGTCCGTACGACCTTAGACGGGGGCACCGTTGAAGTCGGACCGGTGGGCCGCGACGGAATGGTCGGGCTACCGCTGTTTCTGGATGCTGAAAGCGATCCGCTGCACGCATTCGCCCAGGTGCTGCCATGTGAAGCAGTGCGGCTGGACGCCGCTACCTTTCGAAGGGTGCGGGACAGTCTGCCGGAGCTACGAGGGATCCTGGGGCGATATACGTGCTGGACGTACTCGGGCATGGCCCAGTGGGTGGCGTGCGCTCGACTGCATGAGGCGCCCCAGCGTATGGCCCGCTGGCTGTTGATGTGTCAGGATCGCGTCGGCGGCGACACGATTCCACTGACGCATGAATTTCTGGCTGACATGCTCGGCGTGCGCCGACCGACGGTGACGCTCGCCGCGGGGACACTCCAGAAAGCAGGCCTGATCCGCTATTCACGTGGAGTCGTGACGATTCTGGACCGCAGTCAGCTCGAAGCAGCGGCATGCGAGTGTCACCGCGTCAGTCGTGATGAGTACAAGCGCTTGTTCGGCCGCCTACCTACGGGCTGAGCGAGACCAGCCGTTCGCTAGCGGACCGTGTGGTAAGGTGGGGCCACGAGCGGCTGTTTGGCCGTTCGTCTGACAACTGAAGACTTCTCGCGTCTCGCCACCTTCGTCGGTCGCCGGGCCACCTGGAGCCGGAGAGGATCCGCATGTCGAACCAGGCAGGGCGACATGACCCGCGAGTCAACCATGTGTTGGCTGCTCTACCGCCGAAGGTACTGGAACGTTTGACGCCGCAGCTCACGCACCGTCGGGTGGATCACGGCGAGATCTTGCTGTATGCCGATGAGGCGGTTGACCAGGTGTATTTTCCGACCAGCGGCGTGTTCTCGCTCGTGGTCAAGGGCGAAAATGGCAGCGCCGTGGAGGCCGCGGTGGTCGGTCGGGAGGGTCTGCTCGGCAGCGCCGCCGTGCTGGGCTCGGGGCAGAGTACGTTTGAGGAGTTGTGTCAGGTCGACCCGGGCACGGCGCTGGCGCTGCCGGCCGCTGTCCTGCGCGCCGAAATGGAAAGCGAGCCACTCGTCCGGCTCTTTTTGTTGCGGTATGTCGCGGCGCTGCTCACGGCCACCGCACGCAGCGTGGCTTGCAATCGCTTGCATCGAGCCGAACAGCGCCTGGCGCGCTGGTTGTTGGAGGTCCGCGATCGTGTCGAAGGCGACACCTTCTACCTGACCCAGGAGTTTTTGGGGCAGATGCTGGGCGTGCGACGGCCGACGGTGACTGAGGCGGCGGCGACGCTCGAGCGGGCGGGGCTGCTGCGCCACGAGCGTGGTCGGATTCGTCTGCTCGATGAGCCAGGCCTGGAGGCCGTCGCCTGTGAGGATTACCGCTGCATTCGTGATGCGTACGCCTTACTGGCAGGCTGACTTATATGCAAGCTACCGTACGCGTCGGTCAATGATGTACAGTATGGTTAGGATTGGACAGAAGAGGCCATGCAGCACGCGCCCCGTGAGAACCGCTGCGGCGTGTGCGTGCAGCCGATGTCAGCCTGGCTCGAGGTGTGCGCCCCGAATGAGGGCGTTGGGCCGTTCGATCTGTGTATTCGCTGCGCCCCGAGTTTGCTCAGCCAGATGTTCGCCGGCTTTGAGCCTCGGGCAGTCGTCGTGCGGGCCTGCACGCCGCACGCCGGGCTGCTCCTCACTGGCCCAGATGATGAGCCGGAGCAGCACGACGTCGAGTTGACGGCTCCGCTGACGCGTCGCGGCCGTGACGTGCTGGCCGCCGCCTTCGAAGTCGATAGGGCGATGGTCAGCCAGGACGCGGCTATCGTCGCCACGTGGAGCGCAGCGGCCGACGATCTGTTAGCGCTCCTGGCTCGCCGCCGCGGTTGGGGCCCTGGTTATACGGCCGATTACCTGGCGAGTGTGCAGCGCACGCTGCGCGGCGAGCTGCCGGGTCTGTAGCGCCGCCGCGCAACGGTCAACGTCGATATCCATGTATATCTGCACTGCCGTCTGGCGGGTGTGACTCGGTAGGCTGTTGGAGGCCCCGGTGTCGGGTGCGGCTGCACCCGTCGCAGACGCATCAGACGCAGGGGCCCGTTCGTGCGCGGCGCGAGACTGCATAACTTGCAGCACGGTCCGTAGCTATCGGTGCTCGATAGGCGTATAGTCGCACCGACTGCTCTACCTCTGAAACACGGATCCGAACCCGGACCCCCGGGTGGCGGCGGAGTCGCCAATCCTGTCGCAAGGAAGGGCATATGGCTCCGCCATCGGATCGCGCTCAACCCGGCGCCAATCGTCTCCTCGAACTTCTGCCTGGCCCCGAGCACACGCGCATGTTCGACGAGCTCGAGCCCGTCAGCATCACCTCCAAACAGATCATGGGACGACCCGACGAGCCGTTCTCGTATGTCCTGTTCCCGTCATCGGGAGTCGTGTCTGTCCTGGTCCCGATGGGCGAGGAACCGCCTGTCGAAGCAGGCGTGATCGGCTACGACGGCTTTGTCGGTATCCCGCTCGTGCTCGGCTTCGATCGAGGTCCACATGAGCTGATCGTGCAGGTCCCTGATGGTGGCTGGCGCATGCCAGCGGCGCGTTTCCTAGACCTGCTCAGCGAGTCGCCAGTCATGCGTACCGTGCTGCAGCGGTACGCCCTGACGTTCTTCAATCAGACAGCGCGTTCGTCGGCTTGCAATCGGATGCACGACATCAACCAGCGCCTCGCGCGCTGGTTGCTCATGGTCCACGATCGGGTGCTCGGCGACGAGCTGCGGCTGACGCACGAGTTTCTGTCCGAGATGCTCGGTGTACGGCGACCCAGTGTGAGTGTCGCGGCCCAAACGCTGCACCATGCTGGCTTGATCGACTACCGCTGGGGGCGAATCCAGATCCTGAACCGACGCGGCCTGGAGGATGCGGCGTGCGACGACTATCGCCAGACGGTCGAAGAATACGAGCAGACCTTTGCGGCCAGGCGATGAATTTGTTCGCTTGCTGACAATGTTCGGTAGGTGACGGAACGGCTCTGCAGCACGACGTACAGTGAGCCCACGACGGTATCCATGGAGCCCCGCGCCACAGCCGAGCACACCGAGAACGGCCGTCTCCCAACCACAACGCTGACCCGCCGCCAACGCGAGATCGCCGGGTTACTGGCGCATGGACTGACGAACGGTGAGATTGCACGCCAGCTGGTGCTAACCAGCGGCACCGTTGCCAATCACGTCGCCAGTGTCCTCCAGCGCTTGGGTTTTGACTCACGCACCGAAGTCGCCGCGTGGGCTGTCGAGCGAGGGCTGCACGGCACACAGGATCGGTTGTTGACAACGCTCGAGCAAGTGCTCGAGATCCAGCCGCTGAACCTCAAATCAGCACTCGATTGTGCGGCAACACTCGTCGCCGAGGCACTCGATGCCGAAAAAGTGGACGTGTTCTTGTACGAGGAGACGACGGACACGCTCGTCGCTGTCGGGACCAGCAAGACTGCGCTCGCTAACAAAGAACGGGCCGCGGGGTTGGATCGTCTGGCGGTGGCCAGTGGTGGACGAGTGGTTCAGGTCTATATGGCGGGCGAGCCCTACTTCGACAACGAAGTGCAAAGCGATGACGAAGAGCTGGTCGGCATCAAGCGCGGATTGGAAATTCGTTCGCAGGTCGCTGTGCCCCTCGCGGTCGGCGGCGTGCGTCGCGGAGTCTTGACGGCTCAAACAACACAGCCCGCGTTTTTCAACGCTCGCGACCTGTTATTTCTGCAGGCGGTGAGCCGCTGGGTCGGCATCACGGCTCAGCAGGCGGAGTTGGCCGAGTGGAACGCAGCGGCGGCTCGCGAGGATGGTCGGCGGGTGGCTGCCGAGGAGCTGGTCACCGTTCTGGCGCACGATCTGCGCAATTACCTGACGCCGATTCGCGGCCGCATCGCCCTGTTACAGGGACGAGCGGCACGCGAACAGCACCCAGGCAATCTGCACGACGTTGTCGAGCTGTCGCGGGCGGTCCGGCGGATCGATCGACTCATCTCCGACCTCCTCGACGTTGCACGCATCGATCAAGGGCTTTTCCAAATTGCTCCGCTGTCAACAGACCTGGTCGCGTTGGTGCGCGAAGCAGCGCAGAGCGTGGCTGTGCCGGACACCGAGATCGAGGTGGATGCGCCAGCGGAATTACACGTCCTCGCGGATCGTGCGCGCCTGTGTCAGGCCGTGGAGAATTTGCTGGCCAATGCGGTCCGGCACGCGCCTTCCCATACGGCGGTCCAAGCGCGGGTTGCACTTGATCGTGTTGGCGGCAGGCCGATGGCCGTAATTGCCGTAAGCGATCGGGGGCCCGGCATTGAGCCAGAGCTGCTGCCGCGCTTATTCGATCGCTTCACCAGGTCGTCAAGCTCGCCGGGATTAGGGATTGGCTTGTTTATGGCTCGCCACATCGCCGACGCACATGGCGGCCGACTCGACGTGACGTCCTCGGGAGCTGGCACGACGTTCAGTCTGTTCCTGCCAAGCAGCGTCGAGCATCCTGCAGACGGGATGGCTGAACTATGCTGAATGGCACATGCCTCCGAGCGGGCGAGTCACTGATACTTCCTGTGAGTGGGGTCTGAGCCGCCGACCAACGGTCTCACGCTCGGCGGGCACGACGTCACGTTGATCGCCGTGGCCTTTGAGCTGCAACGCGATGCAGTGCTGGACGACCTGGCGGTCGTCAGCGACTGGCCAAGCAACGAGGACGCGCTGGTGGATCAATTGCGGGGTCGACATGGCTGGGACGACAGCGTCGCGCCGTATTACTTGCGCTGGCTGCGCGGTCGTTCAAGCAGCGACTAGGGGCTGTATTTCGCGTATCTGCGAGCTGATCACGTCGTACACAAAACCGCGCAGGCGATTCTTGTACGGGATGAACGGGCTGGCAGTGATTCGCGCGAGTGATTGGACGACATCCTTGTCGAGATCACCAAACGCCTCCATCGCAAAGGGCGGACGAATACCCGTCTCGGCTTCGATCTGCGCTTTGAGCTGATCGTCGGTGAACGTCAGCATGCCGCAATCGGTGTGGTGCATGACGATAATCTCACGGGTGCCGAGCAATCGCTGCGAGATGATCAGTGAACGCACCACGTCGTCGGTGATTACCCCGCCAGCGTTACGGATCACGTGGGCGTCACCGAGCGCGAAGCCAAGCACCGCGAGCACATCAATGCGCGCGTCCATGCACGTGACAATGGCAGTGTGCCTGGCAGGCTGCGGCGTGCCCATGGGGCCACTGTAGCGGATCAATCAAGGCCGGTCTATACGCAGGCTGGCCAGGATCACCAGCACGGCGATCGGTCCCAGGGCGAGTGCCAGGATGTGCAGCCCGTCAGTCGTCGCGGTGCCGGCAAACACGAAGCCAAGCAGGGCGGTACAGAGTGTTGCACCGATGTAGCGAAACGTTTGAAACTGACCGCTCGCGGTGCCCATCCATTGCGCCGGGGCGTACTGGTACAGGGCAGCCTGCAGGCCCAAATTGTTGAACGCGCTGGCGATGCCGATGACGGCGGTGATGCCGATCAAGGTCGGAAGCGGCGTGGCGACGTCGAGCCAGAGCTGCAGCAGCACGCCCGTCAAGAGCGCCAGGCCGCCGACCAGCAGGGTCGGACGAATGCCGTACCGCACGATCATCCGCGCCGCGACCGGTGTCAACAACACGGCGACGCCTGAGATAGGCAAGACAACCAGGCCGACCGTGGCGGCTTCGAAATGGCGCGTTTGCTGGAGCCACAGTGGCAATCCGAAAAACGCGCCGTAGAACACCAGGCTGACCGCGGCGAACGACAGATAAACCCGTACCAGACGCGGATTGCGCGCCAGGAAGCGGATGTCCAGAAATGGCCTGGGATGGCCCAGCTCGCGTCTCACCAGCGCCACGCCAGCCAGGACGGCGACGCCGAGCAGGAGCCACTCTGGTGCTCTGGCCACAGACAGCAAGAAGGCCAGGAGGCCGACGACGGTCAAGGCGAAGAAGCCGACGCCGGGCAAGTCGAGCTCGCGCAGGATGAGACTGGGCGTCAGCGGGATTGCCGCGCGGGCGGAGGAGTGGCCGTGGCTGTCTGGCCGCTTGTCCGCCCGGTTGTCAGGCGGTAACCAGCACCAGGCCATCACCAGGCCTGCCAGGGAAACCGGCACGTTGATCCAGAAGATGGCCGGCCAGCCGCCGAAGCTGACTACCAGACCGCCAATAACGGGGCCGAGGGCGGCACTCACGTTATTGGCGATCGACAGGGCACCCAGAGCGTGCGTCGGCGGGCGCGCGCTGCCGCTCTCGGCGCGGAACATGGCCTGGCCGGCCGGCGATGGCGCTGCGCTGCCGAAGGCTTGCACAACGCGCCAGACCAGGAGTGCGCCGAACGTTGGCGCCTGTGCGGCGAGCACGCTGGCCAGCAGCACGATCAGCAGTCCGCCGCGAAAGATGCGCCGCGGACCGTACAGGTCCGCCAGTCGACCGGCCAGCGGCATGCCGGTGGCGCCGACCAGGTAGAAGGAAGAGACCAGCCAGGTGGCTGTCGGGATATCGACCTGGAGGTCGGCGGCCGCGCCAAGAAGCGCGACCGAGATCATCGACGAATTCAGCGGGTTCAGCAGGGTGCCAGTCATGACCGTGGCGATGAGTCGCCAGGGCAGACCAGCAGCCGCCCGGTCGGGCATCGCGGACCGCAGCGCTCGCTCTCTCCGATAAACCCAGGACTCAGGCGACCGGTCCTGGGCCGCCTGCGGAGCCGAGAGTAATGCCTTTGCTGCCGAGTGGTGCCAGGTGCTCGACGCTTGGCGGACCAAGCAGCCTCAGACTGCCGGGGCCGTCTCCTGGCTCCCAGGCGACGCGGACGATGGCCCCATTGGCGGCTGGCTTGTCGAGCCACAGGCGGTCGAGCGGCAGACTCTCGGCAGCGGCCATTAGCGTCTGCAAAATTGCGCCGTGGGTGGCAATCACAATGGACTGTCCAGCGAAGGCCGGTATCCGCTCGGCGACAAACCCGAGAATCCGTTGTTGAGCCGCGGCCAGGCCCTCGCCACCAGGCAAAGACGTTGTCGCGGGCGCTTTGTTCCAGGCGTTGACCTGGTCGGCTTCTTCAACCGCAACCTCATCGGACAGACGATCCGTCCAGCGGCCGGCATCGATCTCGCGCAGGCGGGCGTCTGGAAAGATCGGCAGCCCGGTGGCCGTGGCGATGCTGACGGCGGTCTGGATGGCCCGCGTCAAATCGCTGCTGAACACCGCGCCGATGGTCTCGTTCCGCAATGCAGCAGCGACGCAAGCCGCTTGCTGCCAGCCCAAAGCGCTCAAAAACGCGTCCTGCGATTGCCCCTGCCAGCGTCGCTCAAAGTTGTAGTTCGATTCGCCATGTCGGACAAAGATCAGCTCGGTGGCCACGGAGCAGTAGTTTAGTCCAGGTGGCGGTAGGCGCCGTTGTAGTAGAGGAGGGGATTGTTATCGGTTTTGCTGAGGGCTTGGACGGCGCCGATCAGGAGGGTGTGGTCGCCGCTGTCAAGCGTTTGCACGAGCGTGCAATCGATCGCCGCCAGGCATCCGGCGATAATCGGGGCGCCGGTGGCGGCCGTTAGCCGCAGCGCTTCTTCCGCTTCTTCGAAGGCTCGTGGGTCGGTGGTCCGGTTGGGGTTGGCGAACAGGCGTGAGATGTGCTCCTGGTCGTGACCGAGGATGCTCACGGCGAAGATGCCGCTATCGCGGATCATCCCCGCCAGGCGGTTGCCACGGCCGAGTGACACCAGGACCTGCATGGGTTCCAGTGAAACGGGTATGAATGCCGAGACGGTTGCGCCGTGAACGGCTTCTGTGTGACGCGTGGTGACGATCGTCACCCCCGTGGCGAGGTGCCGAAAGACCGACTTGAAGCTGTCGGCGGTGAGCGGCAGGGCAGACACGTCCGTCGGCAGCGAGCGATCCACTCCTTATCGTCCGTCGCTGGCGGCGCGCATCACGTGATAGCTCAGCTCACCCGGATCGGTCAGGTCAGGCACCCGCCAGCCGTCGAGGTCGTACTCGGCCATGCACTGCTCGGCGAAGCCCTTGAATCTCGCGGCGTTGCCGGATGCTTCCGCGCCGAACAAGCAATAGCGGCGGATCTCTTCGGTGGAGCCGCCGTAATTGATTTCGTACAACTCGTGACGGCCGCCAAACTCCGTGCCCAGACA
>DASYKL010000513.1:0-2274 GCA_035995405.1 Chloroflexota bacterium | reverse complement strand
CACGTTGGCGCCCATCAGCGATAAGCCCCACAGGTTCGACCGTGCTACGCGTCTGTGCAGAATGTCGCCGACGATGGCCACGCGCAGGCCATCGATGCGGCCCAGCTTCTCGCGGATCGTGAACAGGTCCAGCAGTGCTTGCGTCGGATGGGCATGCCAGCCGTCGCCGGCGTTGATGACGGACGCCGAGACTTCCTCGGCCACCACGTACGGCGCGCCAGCCTGATGGTGGCGCATGACCACGAAGTCCGCGCCGAGTGCCTGGAGCGTGCGGATCGTGTCGATGAGAGACTCGCCTTTGGTAACGGAGCTGGACGCAGCGGCGACGCTGACCGTGTCCGCGCCGAGCGCTTTCGCCGCCACCTCAAACCCGACCCGGGTGCGGGTGCTCGATTCGTAAAACAACGTCACCAGCGTCTTGCCGCGCAGCGTCGGGACTTTCTTGATCGGGCGCTGCAAGACGTCCTTCATCGCCCGCGCCGTCTCGAGCACCGCCTCAATCTCAGCCACGCTGAAGTCATCCAGGTCGAGCACGTTGCGCCGCGGCCGACGAGTCGTTTGTAGCTGTCCGGCGGCGCCAGGACCATTGAGGCCAGGACTCGGCGGGTTGAGTACCTCGATCGTCACGCGCCCACCTCCAGCGGTTGGATCAGAACGACTTCGTCGACACCATCAATCTCTTCAAGCCGCACCGCGACTTTCTCGTGGCGGCTGGTTGGCACGTTCTTGCCGACGTAGTCCGGCCGAATCGGCAGCTCGCGATGACCGCGATCCACCAGACACAACAGCTGAATGGCGCGCGGCCGGCCGAGATCGATCAGCGCGTCAAGGGCGGCCCTGATCGTGCGTCCGGTGTACAGGACGTCGTCGACCAGGACGAGTGTTTTGTCGCTGATGTCGACAGGGATGCTGGTCGGGCTGAGCGTGCGCGGCGCACGTTGATGGACGTCGTCGCGATACAGGGTGATGTCGAGCTCGCCCAGCGGCACCTGGACGCCTTCGAACTCGTGGATACGTTGCTGCACCCGACGAGCAAGGGGGATGCCGCGAGTGCGCAAGCCGATCAGGACAAGCGATTCGACGCCCTGATTGCGCTCGACGACTTCATGGGCCAAACGAGCGACGGCGCGTCGGATGTCGTCTGCGCCGAGCAGTTTCTTGTGGCCAGTAGTGGGCGTGGGCAGCGCCATACGCACTCCTTCGCAGCCTCGCAGGACCGCACTTAAAGGTGTTTCTCAGAGTGTAGGGCGCACCCGCCAGCGCGTGCCGTGATAGCGCCCTGACCAGCGCCGGCATGAGCCTCACCCGGGTATCTGAAGCGTCCGAAAACGTCATAGACACCTCACGTGCAGGCCAGCAGCCAACTTGTATAGTGTGCACTAAATGTCACCTGATCGAGCCTCAAGATAGCCATGCCTTTGGTCAGTGTGTCTGAAGTGTTGCGTCTTGCGCTGCCGCCCGGCACGAACGTCGCGGCCGGCGCCGCGGGTCTGAGCAACACCGTCACATGGGCTCGTCTGTTGCGCTCTCGACCCACCAGCCTCGGCCGCGTTGAACAAGGCGAAGTCTGGCTGCTGCACGCCGCCGCCTTGCAATTGCTCGGCGACCAGCGCTCCGTCGCCCGCCTCATCCGCGACATGGCTCAGGCCGGCGTGGTCGCGTTTGTTACGCCTGCGCCGCTGAGCCCCGAAGCCTACGCCGAAGCCGACGCCGCCAACACCCCAATCCTGCGCGTGCCGGCCGATACCCCGTTGGCCGAAGTCGAAAAAGCCGTCATCAGCGTCATGGTCGACCGCGAACGCGCGATCGCCCAGCGGGTCCAGGAAGTCTACGAACGCCTGCTCGCCACACTCGTCGAGGATCGTGGCCTGGAGCTGATCTCGACCATCGTCGCCGAAGTGACCGGCAAAGCGGTCTATCTCCTCGACGAACATTTTCAACCGACTTTGCAAAATGGCGGCGACCAGCGCTCCGCTGAGACCGTCGCCGACGTGCGCCGGCGCCATTGGGAAGGCCAGCTCGGCAACGTGTCCGAGCGCTTGATCGTCGTCCGCTCGGTCAACGCTGATCCCGTTGCCGTCGCGCTGCGGCCGCTCACCCTGCGCGGGGCGATCGAAGGCTATCTGGCGCTGCTCGGGCCTGCCGACGATTTCGTCGATTTCGATCATCAGGTCGCTGATCGCGCCGCCTCGGTGCTGGCGATCGAGCTGGCAAAACAGTCGGCCGTCGTCGAAGCTCGCCTGCGCCTGCAAGGCGACTTTTTGACCGACCTGC
>DASYKL010000512.1:0-2607 GCA_035995405.1 Chloroflexota bacterium | reverse complement strand
ACAAAGGACTTGTCGATTTTGAGGATGTCGATGGGCAACCGGTTGAGGTATGCCAGCGAGCTATAGCCGGTCCCGAAGTCGTCAACGGCCAGCCGGATGCCCAGGCTTTTCAACTCGCGGAGCGTGCGGATCGACGCCTCGGCGTCCTGCATCATCACGCTTTCGGTGATCTCCAGGACGAGGTTCGCCGGATCGAGGCCGCACTGCCAGAGCGTGTGGACCGTTCCTTCCACCAGATCCCGATCCTGGAGTTGTCGCGCGGAGAGATTCACGCTTAAGGTCAGCGGTAGGTTTTCGGAGAACTCGTGCTGCCAGGCGCGGACCTGTGCGCAGGCGGTCTCCAGCACCCATTTCCCGAGCGGAACGATGATGCCGGTTTCTTCCGCCAGCGGGATGAAGTCAGCTGGGGCAACCAGGCCACGACGCGGATGTTCCCATCGCACGAGTGCTTCGACTCCAACCAGCTCGCCCGTTTGCAGTCGAACGATAGGCTGATAGTAGACGCGGAACTCCTGCCGTTCCAGGGCGTGACGGAGGTCCGTCTCGAGCTCGAGACGTTCGACGGCGCGCGTGCGCATGCGGCGGTCGAACACTTCGTGACGTGATTTGCCGCTGCTCTTTGCCCAGTACATAGCCACGTCGGCGTCGCGCAGCAGATCTTCAGGTGCCAGGTGTTCGGCGCTATTGAGCGCAATGCCAATGCTGGCGGAGGCATAGACCTCGTGGCCGTTCAGCACGAACGCCGTTTCGAGTCGTTCGGCGATGCGCTGCGCGGTGCGGACCGCGTCTGACACATCCGATACATGACTCAGCAGAATGGTGAATTCATCACCGCCCATCCTGGCAACGGTATCTTCGGGTCGGACGCACGCCTGCAGGCGCTCGCCGACGGCGATCAGCAATTCGTCGCCGCGTTCATGGCCCAGGCTGTCGTTGACGAATTTGAAGTTGTCCAGATCCAGGAACAGCACCGCTACCAAGCGGTGTGACCGGCGGGCGCGGGCCATCTGCTCGTCAAGACGCTCCATCAACAGCGCGCGATTGGGCAAGCTTGTCAACAGATCGTGAAACGCCAGCTCCGTCAGCTGATCTTCGACGCGCTTACGCTCGGTGATATCTGTGGCGATGCCGATCACGCGGATGACCTGATCCGATGCGTCTCGGAGCGGTTGGTAGCGTGTGTCAAAGACTCGCCCGGCGAGCTCCATGACCGTCACGACCTCTTCTCCCGCGAGGGCGCGGCAGACTTGTTCGCGGAGCTGCGGGGCATTCGCGCACACTTCAAAAATGGAGCGCCCGACTGCCGCGTCCGACGCGCCGAGCGCGTCGAGGCCGCGACCTTCCCACAGCGAGATACATCCGATCCGGTCGAGCGCAAAAATTGCCACCGGCGCGTGAACGAGCACACTCCGCAGCTGTTCCTCCGCCCGCTGCAGCGCTTCCTGCGCCCGCACCCGATCGGTGATGTCCTGAGCGTGACCGCGTACGTAATTCGGTTCGCCGCGGCTCTCGTGCACGGAGTTGGCGTACGCCCAGATGCGCTCTTGACCGTCGCGAGTCAAGACGCGCAGCGACCCTGACGCGACTTCGTTCTGCCGACATTGGGTCAGGTAAAAGGCGAACTGGTTCGGTGTCTCCGCGGCGAGAAACTCCGCCAGGCTGCGTCCGATCAGCTCTTCGGCCGGATACCCGAGCACACGGCCGGCGGCTGAATTCGCCGACAAGAACATGCCGCTCAGGTCGTGGGTGAAGATGAGAGCTTCGCTGTTTTCCACCAGGTCGCGATGGCGTGACTCGCTGGTAGCCAGCTGGGCCTGTTTTCGGCCGATGAGCGAACCCATGACGCCCAGTACCACCGGCGCGGAGTCGATGATCCAGTGCATCGGATTGGCCTGATGGATTGCCCACAAGCCCGCCAACGATAAGCCGGCCTGGCGGAACAGCAGGTCGAATGCCCAGGCCGCCAGCGGAAAGCAGAAGCCAAACCCCGCGCCGGCCACCGCATGGCCCGGTCGCAAGCCGCGCGGCCAAGCCAGCAACCTGGCGGTGAGTTTGACCGTCGCATGTGACGATTTGTTGTGTCGGGCTCGCGCGTCAGCCTGGCTGGTGGACATGTGACAGCAGTATCGACCGACCGGCTGACCGTCTTGAGGCGCTGCGCCGGTCCGCCACCGGTGCCTGCGCTACCGACGCCGAGGTCAGTTTGCGACCTCGGCTCAGCCACCGCCAATCGTGCGCACCGTGTCGAGCGGGCATGAATACGGCAAGCTCAGCATACCGTAGCAACCGGTGGAGGAGTCCGAGTGGACGTGGCAGTGGCATGACATTTCGAGGATCCGGGCCTGGCGCAGCCAGCCGGCGGCGCATTGCACTGCTGCTGGCGTTGATGTCATCCGCACGTCAGGCGTGGCTAAGCCCCGGTGAGACCATCGCGCTGGCGTTGCAGGAATGACCGTTCGATGGTGTTGTCGGTGCAGTTGATCGCGGCGTCGTAGGCGGATCTCGCGTCGGCGACGCGACCCTGGCGGCGAAGGAGGTTGGCGCGGATGGCGTGGAACAGCCGGTAGTGACCCAGATCGAGGTCGTCCACGACCCGTAAGGCCTTGT
>DASYKL010000511.1:0-7456 GCA_035995405.1 Chloroflexota bacterium | reverse complement strand
ACCTGGATGACGCGACTCCCGAAGAACTTGGCTTTGCGATGGATCTGCTGCTGGAGGCAGGGGCGCTCGACGTGGCGTTCAGTCCGCTGCAGATGAAAAAGAATCGGCCCGGGGTACTGCTGCGCGTGCTGGCTCGACCTGACGATGGCGAGCGGCTGACGGCGCTGCTCCTGGAGCACACATCGGCGCTTGGTGCACGGCTCGCGCCGCTGGATCGGTTGATTGCCCGCCGCGCCGAGCGCACGGTGGCCACGCCGTGGGGCGAAGTCCGTGTGAAGCTGAAACTCCTTGGTGAGCGCTCGGTCGTCGCGCCGGAGTATGAGGACTGTGCGCGCGTCGCCCGCGCGGCTCGGGTCACGCTGCGCCAGGTCTACGATGCGGCGCGAAACGCGGCCGTCAGTCCTCCGCCTCCGCTGGACTGAGCACCTGCTGCGCTCTATCTACGACGCGCGCTTCGTTGGGGTAGGAGAGCTTGCGCAGCGCTTCGCCGATAGGGAACCACTCCACCACGTCGTACTCACCGTCGTGATTGGCGGTGTCGCCGCCGACCATCTCCATCAAATAAAAGTGAACGGTCTTGAAGTGGCGGATACCGCCCCAGATGAACCAGTACTGGATCTGATCGAGCGGCTGTTCGATCTTGACCAGCAGGCCGGTTTCCTCGCCGACTTCACGTACGGCGGTGCCTTCAAGGGTTTCGCCGACTTCGGGGGTACCTTTGGGGAGCGCCCAGCGCTTGGGTCGCAGGCGGCCAACGAGGGCGACCTCGACCGGGCCATCGCCAGCGGGTCGACGGTAGACCACGCCGCCCGCTGACACGTCGCGGACTGACGGGCCGTTGCGGCCGCTGTTCGGGTTCGGCTGACCGCGGCCCGCGGCCACGCTCGACACAGGGACGACGGCACCGGCGGGCGATACCTCGGCCGTTTGGCTGGACTCAGGGGTGACCTGAGCGCCGTTGCGCCGTAAATGCCCCCGCTTGAATCTCCTCCCCCCGCGTGCCACCGTCCCTCACCGTAACGACAGCGCTACCGTGCTGTCCAGAGCCGCGGCTGCGCAGGACGTGGCAGAAGAGGTGGTCAGCGGTTGGGCGTAGGGGTGGCGCCGCTGGCAACAGCGGGTTTGACCGTTGGTTTGGGCGGCGCGGGCGTCGCGGCGGGGGCGTTCGGTTTGGCCGCGGTGGTTGCCTGCGGCTGCGCGGGCGGCGCCGGTGCGGCTGGGCCGGGCGTGGCGACGACTGCCGTTGCCGTGCCTGGCGTCGCCGCTGTTGCCGCCGCGGCCGTCGGGCTCGGTTTGGCTTCAGCCGGTTTCTGCGCATCGAGCACGCGCGCAATCGCATCATCCACGCTGGCGGTCGCGGGCTTCCCACCTGTCCCGACCAGCGTCACCGTGTGCGCTGGCTGGTACGTGCTCTTGAGCGACAGCTCGCGCGGCTTGCCACCGTCGGACGGAAGGACCCGCCGCGTGACCTGCGCGTCAAAGCCATCGCGGGCGGTCTCGACCATGAGCGTCCGGCCCCACGGCAACGACGGCTCTTCCTGGGCGATCGGCTTCGGATCGGGCGGCACCCGATTGGTGATCACCGCATCGTCAACCTGGACTTTCCATGACGGCTTTTTGCCGTACAGGCCAAAGTAGATGTTGGCGTCGTCCGTGTCCGCCTGGATAAGCACGTAGTCTTTGGTGGGGTTGGTCCACTTGAAGTCGAGCCCCGAGTCACCGTCGACGGTGACATCCAGGCCGACCACACCGCGCGAGGTGTACGCCGGTATCCAGTACAGGTGCCAGTAGCGCTCCTCGAGCTGATACCCCGACCAGAACACCGGCTGGAACAGGGTCGTTGCGACCTGGCAGATCCCGCCAGCCACGCTGGGCACCGTCTTCGGTCCATTGGTGCCCGACTCGATCCCGAAGCCCCATTGAAAACCAGCATCGATAGTCGTCGGACCGACGGCATCGTTGAACGAGAACGTGCCGCCAGGCGCGACCACCACGCCATTCAGACGCTGCGCCGCCAGTTTGATGTTGGCCTTCTTCTCTGCGATACCACCCGCGAACGACGTGCTGCCTTTGTCGATCAGCTCGGTGATCCCCAGCGCTTGCGGGTTGTCAGACGAGACCGACGGCTCAACCACTGAGACGGGGAGCGCCACGGTGTGCTCGCCGGATAGCAAGGCGTCGTGGACCGACTTGACGGTCGCTTCCTGGTCGACGCGGCGTCCTTGTTTGCTGGCGCGCAGTACTTTCAAATTGCCGCCGTTGTACTGAAAGCGCGCATCCTGAACCGTCTGGTCGACGTCTTTGGCGACGCGGGCTGCCCACGCCCGCAGTGGCGCATCGTCCAAGGTGACCGCCGCGGGCTGGTCCGGTCGCGTACTGCTGCGCAGCGAAACCAGTTTGGCCACGTCGGCGCGCTCGAGCTTCCACGTTTCATCGGCGAACGTCGCGGTCAGCGACTCGGCTGATGGACCAAGCAGTCGGTCGAGCTGCTCGTGGGCTGTCTGCACTTGTTCGTCTGCGATTGCGGGTGGGACTCGTCGCGTGGTCAGCTCGACCGTTTGGCCGCTGCCATTGAGCGCCGCCGCCAGCTGATCGCGCGACGCTCCGAGATCGACGGCCACGCCGTCCTGCGCCTGGCTGGCCTGAATCGTTCCGTCTTTGGCCAGCGTCAGCTTTGCATCAATCGGAGCACGTTCGACCTGACGGGCCATGGCGCTGAGCGAGCCGTCCAACGCTGCTGCATCGGTCGTCGAGGTCAGCGACACGGTTCGGCCATGGGCTAGTGTGTCGAGCTGCTGGCCCAGGCGGTCGAGTGGGCTACCAGAGCGTCCGACCTGGTATGCCGCGCCGATGAGCTCGTTCGGATCGAGGCGTAGGCCAAGATCTCGGGCGGTGGTGTGCCAGGTCTGGTCGGCGCCGTGAATAGCGAGTGGCCGATCCAGCAGCAGCTCGACACCCGGCGCGAGGCGCGAGACGGCTTCAGCGCGCGACAAACCGCCAATTGAGGTGCCCAGAGCGGTGACGCCGGGGCTGATCTTGTCCCAGTTCGCCAGCTCAAACAAGGCGAGTGCGGCTACCAGCAGAAGCGGTAGCGCCGCCGGGACCAAGCGCGACATACCCGGGCCGGTTTTAGCACATCAAAAACACAGACGCCCGATTTGATCTCGGCCGTGATGCCTTTGTGATGGCCGCCACCAGGCCAACGACCAGCACAACCGTAGGCTGCCGCGCCCAATTACTCGTCGCGTAACATGCGCGGAATGACGACGTCGTCGCCGCGCGCGCGAATGGTTTCGCTGTCGCTCAACTCGGCGGCGCGCATGATCGCTTCGCTGACATGCAGCAATTCGCCATTCCACCACACTTGTTCGGCGGGGCCACCCCGCCGTACGCGCGCTCGAAGCCGCTGAATCAGTTGCTCGCGATCCATCCCCCGTCCCGCAGCCAGGTAAGTCCCTGGGTGAATCTCGACAGAACGCAGGAGACGTGCCAAAAACTGTTGCAAGAGGCACAAGATCGGCACAACACGCGGACCATCGTGTTACAGCTCGTTCGAGTGCTTGTCTTGCGCGGAGGAAGTTCGCTAAGCTGCGCGCGAATACGCCGGGACCCATTTTCATTCTGCATACCATTAGCGTCATTCCGAACAGCAGGCCCCTGAGGAGGATTTCCATCTCGTGGTAACTGCCGCGGCAACGAAGGCGATTCGGCTCGGGCATCCCAGTTACGTCTGGCGGCGTGGCCAGGACCGTCGGCTCGACCTCATTCGTCAGTACGTCGAGCTGCGCGCCAAACGCATCCTCGACATCGGCTGCGGCCTGGGCATGTACGTGTCGCAGTTTCGTCAGTTCAGCGACGATGTGTTCGGCGTCGACGTCGACCCAGATAAAATCGCCCGAGCCAGCGAATGGCTGCCGAACTTGCGCGTCTCGCCCGCCGAGGAGATGCCGTTCGAAGACGACGCATTCGACGTCATCCTGCTCAACGAAGTCATCGAGCACGTCGACGACGATCGGCGCACCATCGTGGAGGCCTACCGTGTCCTCGCACCAGGTGGCCACATCGTGGTCTACGCACCGAACCGCCTGTATCCATTCGAAACGCATGGCTTCTTTTTCCTCGGGAAATACCACGGCCCGTGCAATCTGCCGATCCTGGCGAACTGGGTTCCGAACTTCATTCGTAACTACTTCGCGCCACACGTGCGGATCTATACCCAGGGCGAAGTTGAAGACCTGTTTGCTGGTCTGGATGTCGAGTTCGTCGTCGAATCGCATGTGTTTCCAGGGTTCGACAATTGGGCCGAACGAGGCTTGATGGGCCGCCTCTTCCGCGACGTCATGCACCTGGTCGAAAACTCACCCCTGCGCTGCTTCGGCATCTCCCACTTCGTGGTGGCTCGCAAGCGCGCCTGACCTGAGCAACGCTTCGTGTAACAGAAGCTGGGCCAGTCCGGCGGCGACCAGACAGCCACCGACGACTTCCAGCCCGACCCGCGCCGCCAGTACGCCGACGCCAGCAGGGATGGCTGCCCCGCCGAGCACGGCCGCGGCCACCTGCAAGCCAATCGCGTCGCCCGTCTTCGACAGGCCCAGCCGCATCGGCGTCTCCGCGATCAGCACCGGGAAGATCGGCGCCAGCAGCAACCCGAGCACCGCCACGGCGATCCAGCTGAGCACTGGCACGTTGGCCCAGATCAGCCCCGCGGCGACCAGGCAGCCGAGCATGCAGCCGCGCAACAGGGCGCTGCTCGACACCCGCGTGACCAGAACGCCGAACACGATGCGGCCGACGGTCAGGCTGGCCCAGTAGGCGCTTATCAGTACCCCGGCGATGGTTGGCGGCGCCCCGCGACCGAGCGTGAACAGGCTAAACGTCCACTGGCCAGCCGCCGCTTCGAAGCCGACATACGTGAAAAAGAGCGCCGCGCTCAGCCACATCAGCGGGTTCCGTAACAATGCGGGCGCCGCTGGACTGCCAATCGGCCGCGCTGCCTCGGTGTGGCGCTGGGTGCTCGAGAAGCGATCGCGCGTGACGGCGTAGCCGACCGACAGGCCGAGCTGCGCCACCCCGACCACGGCGTAGCCGATCTGCCAGCCGAGACCCGAGCTGATGGCCGCCGTCATGAGCAGTGGACCAACAGCCGCACCGAGGCCGAACGCCGCGTGCATCCAGTTCAAGACCCGTGAGCCATGCTGAACCGCGGCGTATGTGTTCAGCCCGCCGTCGATAATGCCTGCCCCCAGGCCGAGCAGGCCACCCAGAGCGACCATGCTCAACCAGCCGGGCGCCAGTGAATACCCGAGCAGCGAGATGCCGGTCAGCGCACAACTGCCCGACAGCGCCGGCCCGATTCCCAGCCGTGACAGCACGCGTCCGCTCACGGCGCTCGAGATGAAGTAGCCGCACGCAAACGTCGCCAGCAACAGACCCAGCGCATCGAGCGGTAGGCCGAATGCTTCGCGGATGGAGGGCCAGGCGACGCCCAGTGAGCCTTCCGGTAGTCCCAGGCTCACAAAGCCAAGTGATGCGAGCAGGAGTGTGGCCGCGTGGCGCCGTCTGCGGGGCGGCGCGGCCGTCACCCGTTCCGTTGGCACCACCCGCTAGTGCACCGGTGCGTCGTTGGGCGGCGGCAGTGTGCCGCCGCCGCGCAGGATCACGGGACCGATCGGTGCGGGTTGGTGCACGGGCGGCGGCGGCACAGGCTTCGGTCGGGGCGTCGGGTGAGGCACTGCCGGTTGGGTGATGGCCGTACCGAATGCGGGCGGTGGCGGATTCGATTGTGTTGGGTCCACCAGGTCAGCCAGGCCCGCGTCGTTGTCCAGGCGCGCCACGCCGAGAGCCGGCAAGCCGAGGAGCTGGATGGCGGTCTTTGGCACGCTCACGTGCGAGCACCAGCGGCTGTCGATACCCCGCCGGACGTGACCGCCAAACATGAGCAACGGCACCCGCGGGCCGTAGGCAACCTGCACGCCGTCGAGTCCGACCTCGACATTCGGCGTGGCGACGTGATCGTCATACCCGCCCCAGTCGTCCCAGGTCAGCATAAACACAGTGTCGTTCCACAGGCCGGCGCGAACGACCGCGTCAACGGCCTGCCAGATGGCATTCATGCCGAGCGTGACGTTCGCTGGTGGATGTTCGTCGAGCGGCGAGTCGTGCCAGATATAGCTCAGCGCTGGCAGGGCGCCGGCCGCTGCGTCAGCGGCGAATTGGGCGACCGCATGGATATTGGGCGAGCCTTTGAGCTGCGTGTACAGATCGAGCGGATACTGCGACCGGCCTGTATAGCCACGCCAGGTCAGGCCATGATCGCCGGCCAGGGCGGGCACCGAAGGCATGTCCCACAGGGGCTGTGGTAGGGCGCGTGGTGGATTGCGCAAGGTCGGTGATTGGCCGCCGACCAGCAGCAGGTGGTTCGGCGTCGAGTTCGTGCCGAACCCCGAGCAGTGGTTTTCGAGCAACGCTCCGGTCGCACCCAGGTAGGCGTAAAAGGGCAATGCCGTCAGCGTGTCGAACTGGACGTGGGCACCTGTGATCTGGTGCGTCAGCCAGCGGAAGTACGCCCGACGATCGTGGGGTTGATCGCCCTTCGGCGGGTTCACGGCGACGGGCCAACCGGTCGCGACGTTGGCGCCATACGCCGCCATCGAGTGCAGGTAATTGTCGGTCGTGTGGTTTTCCTGGACCATGATGACGACGTGCATACGGGCTTATCTCTCCGATGCACTCTAAAGGCTGCCGAGTGGCGCTACCTGCCGCCACCTGTTAGCATGCCGACCGCACCTGACAACCGCATACAACCTTATCCAGAGAGGTGGAGGGAAACGGCCCTGTGAAGCCCGGCAACCCCTACGGCGCGAGCGGTGCTCGCCCAAAGAAGGTGCCAATTCCGCCGATACGATCGTGCCTGGTCGCGTCGGAAGATAAGAGTGGGTTCCGTCTTTTCGAAGGACGGAGCGCGCGCGACTAGCACCGCGCCGCGAACCCTCCCTCCTCTGGATTGAGTCCACGTAGGGAGGACGAGTGAGCATTACCATCCAGGCCCCCGCCACACAAGCACATACCTCGAGCCGCATTCGCGGACTGCAATGCCGTGAATGCGGCCAGCTCTATCCTGCCGAAGCGCGCCACGTTTGCGAGATGTGTTTCGGCCCGCTCGAAGTCGCCTACGACTACGACGTTGTGGCTGCCGAAGTGTCGCGAGAATCAATCGAGCGCGGTCCGCGAACCCTGTGGCGCTACAAGTCGCTCCTGCCAATCGAAGGCGATCGCCTGGTCGACAGCCATGCCGGCTTTACGCCCCTCGTCCGAGCCGAACAGCTTGGCCGCGCGCTTGGGCTCCGCAACCTGTGGCTCAAGAATGACACCGTCAATCCGACCTACTCGTTCAAAGACCGCCCCGTCTCAATCGCCAGCACCCGAGCGCGCGAGCTTGGCTTCGAAGTGCTGGCGT
>DASYKL010000510.1:0-6639 GCA_035995405.1 Chloroflexota bacterium | reverse complement strand
CACCCGGTCACCTGCGCGCAGGGCAGCCAGTGCGATGAGCCACAGCAGCTCCGCCGAGCCGTTGCCCAGCACAACCTGGTCGGGTCCAACGCTCGCTGTCTCGGCTAGGCGGTGCCGAAGTGGCTCCTCGTCGTCGCCGGGATAACGGCTCCAATCAGTTTCGCGGACGGCTTGCAGCACGGATGGCGCCGGTCCGAGTGGATTGGTGTTGACGCTGAAGTCGAGCACGTCGCCGGGCGCGAGCCCGAGCGCCCTGAGCTCCGCGGCGGCAACCGAGCCATGGACCACGGCCTGGAGCGCCAGTGCCTCTGGACGGACCAGAGTGGCTCGTTCAGCCACGCCTCACCAGCCGCGTCAGCAAAGCGAGTCCGGCGCTGAGCCACAGGGCGCGTGCGACCAGGTAGCGTGCCCGGGCTATCGTTTCCACTCCCGGTACTGGCGCGGCTGTATTCAACACGTAGTGCTGCGACTTCTCCAGGCGGACCCCCAGCTCACCGGCGGCGGATGCCATCGTCTGTCCAGCGTTCGGGCTGCTCGTGAGTGCACCATCCCGACGCCAGGTCTGGAGCGCGGCTCGCCAGCGGTGTCCCGCAACACAGCACAGCACCACTGCGCCGAGCCGCGCGGGAACAAAATTCAGCACGTCGTCCAGACGCGCGGCCGCTTTGCCCAGCCGCTCATAGCGTGACGTGCGGTAGCCCCACATCGCATCGGCGGTGTTTGCCGCGCGATAGGCGTAGGCGCCACTCAAGCCGAACAGGCCATAGGCAAGCAGCGGTGAGAGCCAGGAGTCAACCAGGTTCTCGGACAGCGATTCGATTGCCGCGGCGGCGACGAGCGGAGGGTCCAGACCTGCTGTCGGGCGGCTCACCAGGCTGCGCAGCTCGTGGCGGGCCTCGATTACCTGATGACGGTCAAGCGCAATTTCAACGTCGCGCCCGGCTGCCAGCAACGCTCGACCGGCGAACGCTGGTTTCAGCGCCAGCGCGTGCATCGGCCAGGGCGCCAGACGCTCAATTCGTCCTGCCAGCCAGCCCCAGGCGAGCGGCACCGTCACGGCAACGGCAATGCCGTACAGCAAGCGAGCCGTTTCGTGGCGCGGTGCGCGGGCTTCCAGCCACTCGAGCAGACGGCCCATCCAGACCACCGGATGAAAGCGCGCAGGCGGCTCGCCGCACATTGCATCCAGTAGCAGCGCCAGCACGAGCGGGGCAAGCCGCTTCAGCATTCAATAGCCCGCTGCGATTCGATGCCCTTCTGGAGGGGGTGTTTGAGCGGTTGAATCTTCGAGACCAGGTCGGCGAGCCCGACAGCAGGCGCGGTGCTCGTCGCGCCTGAAATCCCGGCGTCGTCGAACGTGGCCATCTCGTCCAGCAATGCGAGTGCCGCCTCGATGATGGGCAGCGCCATGGTCGCGCCAGTGCCCTCTCCGAGGCGCATGTCCAACATCAGCAACGGCTCGAGCTCAAGATGCTCGAGCGCCGCGACATGGCCGCGCTCGACCGATCGATGTGCGGCGATCAGATAGCTGCGTGTGGCTGGGCACAACTCGGCCGCTACGAGCGCCGCGGCCGTGGTGATGAAGCCGTCGACGATGACCGGCAAGCGTCGAGCAGCGCTCCCGAGAATCACACCCACAAGCGCCGCAATCTCCAGCCCACCGACTTTGGCCAGCACATCCAGCGCGTCGTGCGGCTCAGGCCGATTCACACGCAGCGCTCGCTCGATGATCTCTACTTTGTGCTGCCAGGTCGTATCGTCGATGCCGGTGCCGCGGCCTGTCACCTCCCTGACTGGTGAGGCCGTCATGGTTGCCACAATGGCCGCCGCGGCGGTGGTGTTGCCGATGCCCATCTCGCCCAGGCAGATCACGTCGACACCGCGCACGGACTCGGCCTCGACGACGTCCAGCCCGACGACGATGGCTAGCAGAGCCTGCGCCCGAGTCATCGCCGGTCCGAGCGTCATGTTGGCCGTCCCAGGCGCCACTTTTCGATGCACGATGGGCAACTCCGGCGGAAGTGCGACGGCCACCCCGACATCGACAACGACCACTCGCGCATCCGCGCGGCGGGCCAGGACGTTGATGGCGGCGCCGCCGCGGGCGAAGTTGTGCACCATCTGCCCGGTCACGTCCGATGGGTAGGCCGAGACGCCTTCGGCAGTAACGCCGTGGTCGGCAGCCACCACGATGACGGTCTTGCGAGCCAGGCGCGGTCGCGCAACACCGGTAATGCCGGCTATCTGCAGCGCGAGTCGCTCCAGGCGCCCCAGGCTGCCTGGCGGCTTCGTCAGCACATCCTGGCGTCGCCGCGCCTCGACCTGGGCGGCCTGATCGAGCGGTGCGACGCCGTCAATGACGTCCTGGAGGCGACTGCCGCCGAGCTCTCGCGCCTGACTGTCTTGCAAATAGAACCCCCTTTGTTCTTCAAACAACGGGCGGGGCTTGCAGACCAGGAAGCCCCGCCCTCTCGCTCGCAGGGCGATGGCTCGAGACAAAAGACCAGGCATTCGGACTCGTGGACCTACGGTCGCACTCACCGCTGCGGCACAGCGCCGGTTTGTCACCGGACTTTCCCTGTTCTCCGTCGCGAGTATGCGGTTGTCAATACCAGGCCGATCGACCCAGGATGACCATGGTAGCGCGAAGAGGGCGAGGAGGACTCCAACCCTCAATGGGCCGCGGCCCATCTAGCAGGGATATACCGTGCTCGACAGGAACGATTTGGCTGCGTACTATCGGCCGCCGGACCCTGGTCGCGACTTCAGCGACGCGGCGGGTGGCCATCGGTGTGGCGCCTGAGGGCCCAAGGAGGATGAATGGTATTGCTCTCGAGATGGCGACCGCTCTTCGCCGGCTTTTTTGGTCTTGTACTTGTGGGCGCCGTGGCTCCTGCAGGTGCTGGCGCTGGAGCGCTCCAAATCAGCAGCGATCCCTATAGCCAGGCCAGCTGCGCGGCATCGACCACGACCAACCATCACACTGAGGTCGAACCTGACACATTCTCGTTCGGCTCGACTATCGTGGCCGCTTTTCAGGTGGGGCGGATTTACAACGGCGGAGCCTGCGCCACGGGCTTTGCGACTTCCATTGACAACGGCAGCACCTGGACCAACGGGCTTTTGCCCGGGATCACAAAATACGCCGGCGGCGGCCCCAACGACCGTGCGACCGATGCGTCCGTCACGTATGACGCCAGGCACAGCGTCTGGCTGATCTCGTCCCTGACGCTCCTCGAGGCGGGCGGGGTGCACGGTAACAGTGTGGTCACCAGCCGATCCACGGACGGCGGGAAGACGTGGCCCAGCCTGGCCATCACTGCCACCGGCGGCGACCTGGACAAGAACTGGATCGTGTGCGACAACACTGCCACAAGCCCGTTTTACGGCCATTGCTACACACAGTGGGACAACCACGGCTCTGGCAACCTGTTGCAGATGAGCACGTCGACCGATGGCGGCCTGACCTGGAGCGCTGCCGCGACCAATGGTAGCGGTGTTATTGGCGGCCAGCCGGTCGTGCGACCCGATGGCACCGTTATTGTGCCGATCGATAATGCCAACGAGAGCGCAGTTGGCGTCTTCAATTCGACCAATGGCGGCGCGAGCTGGAGCGCGATCACGACGATCACGACCATTCGCCACCACACGGTCGCTGGCAGCCTTCGCGAAGGACCACTGCCGTCAGCCGAGATCGATGGCAATGGCACAGTCTATGTAGCCTGGGCCGACTGTCGTTTTCGACGGAGCTGCAAATCCAACGACATCGTCCTGAGCCATTCGCTCAATAGCACCGGCACGAGCTGGTCAACCGTCAGCCGCGTGCCAATCGATGGAACCGCGAGCGGGATCGATCATTTCATCCCAGGCCTGGCGGTCAACAAAGCAACCTCCGGTGGTACGGCGCAGCTCGGTCTGACGTACTATTTTTACCCGTCGGGCAGCACCCAGCTCAGCGTGGGCTTCATTTCGTCAGCGAATGCCGGTAGCACCTGGGGTCCACCCCAAACGATTGCCAGTGGCATGCCTTCGACGTGGACTGCGACCACCAGCCAGGGACGCATGGTCGGCGATTACATCTCGACCTCGTATGGGTCTGACAATCTGGCCCACGGCGTCTTTGCCACTGCCAGCGCGCCGTCAAGCGGCACAAGCTGCAGCAGCGTGCTCGATAACTGCAATGAACCCATGGATACGTTCAATTCTGGTCTGGCGGCTCTGGGTAGCGCTTCGTCCCTGAGCGATCCGGTGCTGTTCTCCGGATCAAATGGCAACGCAGCCAGTCTGTGGAACCTCGTCGACAACAACGGCAGCAAACACCGCGATTAGCTCAATATGCGGCGTACTGCTGGTAGGCGCTGTACGCCGCTTTTGTTCCTCCATTTGTGTCTACCAGTCCGTAGTAGTCGGCTGCCACACCGAGATCCTGGGTGCGATACCAGTAAGCCCGCGCCACGTATGCCGTCTTTGCGGGCATGAATGTGCGGTAGGCCACCTCGAGATTCTGAGCTTGAACAACCGCGCTAGAGACGCCAGTTGTTCGGTGCACCAAACAATGACGAATTAGGAGACCGCCACTGAGTGCGATGGCGCCCGGCGCCGCACTCTTTACCGCGGCGCGCGTTTGCGTCAAGAGTTGTGCAAAGTTCGACGGGTACATGAAGGAGCTGCCGGTGTACACCCCGAGACTTGGATTCGACGACCACGCGTTGGGTTCGTTCCAGATCTCCCAGGCGGTCACACTGGCGGAGAAGTGGCTGGCCAGCACGCCAGCGGCACGTTGGTCGAACGACTGGATGTACCGATTGAGACCGTTATGGATGAGACACAAGGGTCGGCGACGACCGTGAATTGGTGAATGATCGTCGGGCATGCGAAGCGATACGCCGCCGGCACATGGATCGGTCGCTACACCGAGCCTCCGACACTACTCAGCAGCGCATTGACGGCAGGTCCAAACAAGATGAGGCCGGCGATGGCCAGAATGGCGACCAGGGCGATGATGAGGCCGTACTCGACGAGGCCTTGGCCTTCATTGCGATAGAGCATGGGGTGAGTTCCCTCCGCTTCAATTATCGGTAGGGCGTGGCGAATCACGATCGAGAATATGTTAAAATTTTTTACCGAAGGCTCGCTGCTGGTTCTGCGAGCGGGGCGCCATGCAGCCTCGCGCGGACGATGGAATTGCGCCCCTGCGTTCACCTGTCGACACGAGCGATTCGGCTCGACCCGTAGCGCCACCGCACTCTAGCGGATCCCCATCAAGCGCGGCTTGAGAACAGAGCGGCGGGGCGATGCGGCGTCGTTCCGGCGCCGAGGCTGGCGAAAGAGCGTAGCTCGATGCCGTACTCTGTGATGGCCGACCGCACCCGCGTATCGCACAGGCTGACGACCTCCTCGAGTCGTTCTGCTGCGTACATTGTGTCCAGGTCCTTACGGAGCCCGGGGTGGCAACCGATCTCTGTGATACCGTGATATTTGCCGCCTGTTGCAGCCTCGCAGCGGCACGCTGAGGTCACGGGCGACGTGTCGCAGGATGGATCGCACCGGCTCGCGAAGATGGGCATGCTGGTGCGAGTCAGGTGTCTCGGGCCGCGCCCCACGAGCTCACGGAAACGCGTCAACTGGCGAGATACTTCCGTGCGGACTGCGCTCGCGTCCTCGACGGCCACTACTTCTTGCCCAATGCAAGCTCATTCACTGAAGTCGAAGTGCAGGCCAACCCTTGGGTGCGACTGGCTTGTCGGTCAGAACCACCTCTGGCTATTCTTGACGGCTCAGGCGTATCGGCGCGCTGAATTCGGACGTTGATCCTGCGGGGTTGGTCGCGGTCACCGTGAAGTACAGCGGCTGACTGGCATCAGCAGGTTGCGTTCCCGCTGGGATCGAGACCGTGAACGAGGCATGTCCACTGGCGTCGGTGGTCACGCTGGTCGTGCCCAGATACAGCTCTCCCTCCCCAAATCCTGCAGGATTCAGCTGGTGGTTCCCGAATGCCTCTATTGTGTAGGTGGCACTTGGCCGTGAAGCAAGCGACCCAACCAGTGTCAAGCCATTGCTGCTCCAGCTCGAGTTCTCTGACAGCACAGGATAATTCTGCAGCCCGTCGCAATCTGGCAGATGGTCAGCGCACCGATCTTCCAGGTCGTTGGGGGTGGGCCCATCAACCTTCAGGTCGATTCCAAGCAGCGCCGGGCTACTCGCATTCGTCGTCCCACCCGCCGATGTCGGCAGCGACAGGATCGGTTGCCCGTTGTTGAAGATCTGGTTGTTGCTGATCGTCACGCTGCTCGTCGCCGCCGGCCCGATGCCCATGCGGTTGCCCGAAATCACGTTGTTCTTGATGACGACGTTCTTGCCGGCTGACGTGATGGCATACGTTGTTGCCGTGATCCGATTGCCCTGGACCAGCACATCGGAAGCCTGATTCAACTGGAGGCCATCCGAGAAGCCCATGAACGAGTTGTTCAGGATACTGATGTGGTGGTTCCCTGCCCCCGCGCACTCGATACCTTGTGAGCGCGGTGAAACGTCGTTTGCAGTCACCCAGAGGGTGTTGTTGCGATATGTCGTATACGAAGTTCCGCGCGTGCACTCCATCCCGTCGCCAGTGCGATAGATCAGGCTGTTCTCGACCAC
>DASYKL010000509.1:0-1804 GCA_035995405.1 Chloroflexota bacterium | reverse complement strand
TGGCTCGACCAGCTCGTCGCCTGTCGCCAGCACGGCGACGCGCGGTCGACGAAAGACAGGCACGGTGGCACACCCGACGGTCGCCAGGAGCCCGATTTCGGCTGCTCCGAGGCGACTGCCTGCCGAGAGCACGTGTTGCCCGCGGGTCAGATCCATTCCAGGTGGGTGGATGTTCTCGCCTGCCCGCGGCCGATGCTGCAGCACGGCTTGGCCGTTGGTTTCTTCGACCTCTTCAACCATGACGACGGCGTCCGCGCCAGGCGGCACCGTGCCGCCCGTCATGATGCGCACCGCCGTTCCGCGGCTCACCTGGCCATGCGCCAGCCGTCCGGCGGTGACTTCTTCCAGGACGTCGAGCTCGGCTGAATCATCGCTGGCGACAACCGCATAACCGTCCACCGACGAGCGCGGCAGGCCGGGCAGATCGGCATCGGCGACGATGTTCTGAGCCAGAATGCGACCGCGCGCCTGAGTCAGCGCGACCGTCTCCTGGCCGAGCGGCTGCGCGCGCTCCAAAATGGCGTCCAGCGCCTCGCTGACCTCAACCATCGGATACGCCGAAACGCGCGGCATCAGATCAGGCCGCGACGGCCGTGAGTTTGCCGATGAGACACTCGAAAAATTGGTTCATCAACATTTTCGCTACACCAGGCAGCATGCGTTGGCCGACCCCGGCGAGCATGCCGCCCACCTGGCCATCGCCCTCCACGCGGACCCGCGTTGCGTCACCGTCTGGCTCGAGAATGATCTTGGCAGAGCCTTTGACAAACCCCGGCCCGCCGCTCCCTTCGATTTGCAAGGTGTAATTGTTGGGCGGGTCTTTTTCGACGATGGCCACTTTGCCCTTGTACGTGCCCTTGATAGCCGCGACGCCGACCTTCATGACCGCGTCCCAGTGTTCGGGACTCGTCTCGGTCAGGGACTCGACACCGGGTATGCACGCGCGCAGCGAGTCGGGGCTGAGGAGCAGCTCCCAGACCTGCTGCGGCGGGGCTGGAAAGGTGTAGACGCCTTCTACCTTCATATGCACGATGCTACCCGGCATACTGAGGCGCGTGGGCCTTAAGCCACGGATCGGCACGGCCCAGCGCCGGGCACGCCTCGCCCGTAACCACCTGCTCGCACCAGCCGCCCGTGTCACCACGCCACTGGACGTGGCGCGCGGCATCGTCGCGCTTCACGCGACCGATCCAGCCACGGTCTTCTTGTCCGCCGCCGCCCGGCTCCAGCAGCCAACCGCTGCAGCGATCGAATGCGCCCTGTATGACGAGCGCAGTTTGATACGCATGCTGGGCATGCGCCGCACGATGTTCGTCGTCACGCGAGAGATGGCAGCGATCGTCCAGGCGGCGTGCACGCAGGCGATCGCGGCCCAGCAACGCAAGCTGGCGCACCAGCTGTTTGCAGCCGCTGGGCTGGCCGAAGACGTGCCCACTTGGCTCGTCCAGCTCGAAGAAGCAACGTACGGCGCACTGGTGAAACGTGGCGAAGCGACCGCCCAGGAGCTTGGCCAGGACGTACCGGCGCTGAAAACGCAGATTCTGATGGCGGCTGGCAAAGACTATTCGGCGCTCCAGGGCATCGCCACACGGGTGCTGTTGTTGCTCTCAGCTGACGGTCGCATCGTGCGCGGCCGTCCGAGAGGCTCGTGGATCAGCAGCCAGTACCGTTGGGCTACCCTCGCGCAGTGGCTCGACACGCCGTTTGTCTCGCGTGCCCCCGCCGAAGCGCAAACGGAGCTCCTGCGCGCCTGGCTGCATACGTTTGGACCCGGTACGCTGGCCGATCTGAAGTGGTGGTCCGG
>DASYKL010000508.1:0-7131 GCA_035995405.1 Chloroflexota bacterium | reverse complement strand
CAAACGCGCCGCCCGGGGTGCGGCAAATCCGCTCGGTGTCAGATGGGAATCTGATATCGAACGATTGTTTGCCCCAGACGCCCTCAAAAAGCGTTCGGTAGCCGGCTTGGGAGAGTCGGTAGACGACGCAGCCAAAGTCTGGATTGCCCATCTCCAGTGGATCTAGCGGCGGACCCTGCGCTTGCTCAGAGTCCGGGCTTTGAATCTTGTAACCGGTTGCGCGCAGATCCCAGAAGTTACCTCCATAGAAATTGGCTTGCTGAGCGTTGTACTGGAGTACCGGGTATCGAGGTGAATAGTCGTACGATTGCGGTTTCCGTTTGCCAAACCGATAATGGAACGATCCGGGATAGGCAACCGCCGAGTTATTCAGCGATGATATTGGGCCTGAAAAACCCGCGTACGGCATGTGGCAAGAAGCACATGCGACATTCTTGAGCACCGACAGATTCTCATCGTAGTTTGCGAGTTTGCCCAGAACCTGGACAGCTCGCATGCCGTTGCCAGCCAGAGTCTGGTTGGGGCTGGTGGGCACCAGCGGGCCTAACGCGGCAGCCTGGCCCATCGCTTCTTGCTCGATCCCGCGGATCTCGCGACGAACCCGCTCCAACTCGGATGTCAGGTCGCTCGGGATGATCCCGGGCGGATAGGGACAATAGACGTGAGGCATGACCACGCCGTCTGGTGCGTCGGCCGGTCGAGGACAGTTACCGGTATTGGTTCCAGGTCCCTGACGGACAGCAAAAGCGCCACCGTCGTCGCCATGTCCACCATTGTTTTGATTCGTCTGGTCGTTGTCGTTGGACTGCGCAGCTGCCGAACTTACGCTCACGAGAAAAGCAAGCGCAGCTACTCCAACGCAGATGAAGAACGCACTCCACTGCGTTTCGCGCTTCATGAGGTCTAGCTCCTCCAACTCAGTTGTCGATTAGCGGTCCCGCAACTCCTCCTTTCCTGGGTGATGGTGGAGACACGTTGGGCGAGGCGTCGGGTAACGGCGCCAGGGACATGTCGCTGAGGCACGCCTTTAACACTCCTACCTGCGCGGAGTGGAATTTCCGCCGCGTAGGTCGGCTCACCCCGACCAGCAGGTGTACTCAGTCTCTGCCTCAAGCTAAGCAGCGTCAAGTGAGACCTTCGGCGGACCCGCACGTGGTGCCGTCTCACAATGCGTGGTAAAGTGAGACAACAATGGCCAAACGATCTGCAGCCGCGCAGCGCGGCGGAAATCTCTCGCGCGCCGAGTGGATGCTGCGTCGCCTCGACGAAGAAGGCCAGCGGCTGACAGGGCGACGCGAGCTGGTGGTGCACGCCATTGCCGACAAGCCTGGCTCGTTTACGCCAGAAGCGCTGGTTGACGAGCTGCGTCCGCACGGCATCGGCCGCGCCACTGTCTACCGCGCTCTGGAGCTGCTCGAACGTCTGGGCATCCTCACCCGGGTCCATCTGGGTGCCTGCCACGCCTTCACCGTGTGCGACGACACCCACCACCACCACCTGCTGTGCAGCTCGTGCAACGCCGTCGTGCCCGTCGACGCGAGCGTCATCGAATCGGAAATCCAGAAGCTGGCCAAGCGCCTCCAGTTTCGCGTCGACACGCACATGTTGGAGTTCGCTGGCCGCTGCCAGAAGTGTCTGGCCAGGGCGAGCTAAGCACTCTAGATCCCGCCGCCCGGGTCCGCGCACCGCGCTCCACTTGACACGCCGTCTCATTGCGAGCCATGCTAGTGCAAACGGGACGATACCTCGTATCTACACGTTGTGCTTCATGTCAAGGAGGACGCGGCCATGCTGCGCTTCGGTCTCATCTTCGCTCTGGCAGCCACTCTGGTGCTGCCGGCTGTACCTGTCTCCGCCCAGGCCAGCTGCTCCTTCCGCGGCGGCTTCGCCCAGCTGCAATCGCAAATCCCTGATCGCGTCGGCACCTGCCTGACCGACGAGAACTACCGCGTCGATATCGGCGAGTCTTACCAGCCCACATCCAACGGTGCGCTGGTCTGGCACAGCGTCGATGGGGCCATTTCGTTCTCCGACGGCGCCCACGCCTGGGTGCTCGATCCGAACGCCCAGGTCCAGGTCAGAAACGTCAACGAGCGGTTCCCCTTCGAATTCAACGGGGACGGCTTTCCGTTGGCTGGCCAGTTGCCGAGCACCACCAACGGCCCGTGTCCGACTGCGCCAGTCGCTGTCCTGGCCGTCGAAAACTTCTACGCCAACCTCGTCCAACAGTTGGGCGGGCAGTGTGTCGCATTAACGACGATCCTGTCTGACCCGAATGCCGACCCGCATGAGTTCCAGCCAACCGCCGCCGACATTCGGGCGTTCCAGACCGCGGCGGTGGTGGTCGAGAACGGACTCGGCTACGACGACTTTGCGGACAAAGCCCTCGGCACGCTGGCCCAAAAGCCGGCCGTCGTTCGGGCTGGTGACGTCGTTGGATTGCAGATCGGAGCCAATCCGCACGTGTGGTACAGCGCCGGCTATGTCGACCAGATCAAGTCGGCCATCGTGGCCCAGTTGAAGCTGGTTAAGCCAGACGCATCGGCGTATTTCGATGCCCAGGCCGCGGCTACCGACGACGCATTCAGCGTCTATCGACAGCTCATCGGTCAGATCTCCGGCCAGTTCACCAGCACTCCCGTCGGGGCTACCGAGTCGATCTTCGTTGACATGTCCTACGCGAGCGGCTTGACACTCATTTCACCGCCTGAATTCATGCGGGCGCTCAGCGAAGGCAATGACCCCTCCGCGCAAGACATCGTGGAGTTCCGGAACCAGATCAAGAACAAGCAGATCAAGGTCCTGGTCTACAACGTCCAGACCGTGACACCCATCACCGAGCAGCTCAAGCAGCTGGCCATGCAGAACAACATTCCTGTTATTGGTGTCTCAGAAACGCTGCCGCAGACGGCCGTGACCTTTCAGGGGTGGCAAGCAAATCAGTTGCGGCTTTTGCTGAACGCACTGCAACAGTCAGCTGGCCGCTGACGGCGTGTTGGACCTCAAAGCGGACGAGGTGCAGCACAGTCCTGGTGCGCCCGCTGGCGGCGCAGCGGTGGTGCTGGATGACGTGGCCGTCACGCTCGGTGGACGAATGATCTGGCAGCATGCCAATGTCTGCATCCCGCGGGGAGCACTCTTCGGATTGATTGGGCCGAACGGCACGGGCAAGACGACGCTCTTGCGCGTACTGCTCGGCCAACTGGCTCCAACCGCGGGCTCGGTGCGTATCCTGGGCGCCCCGCCACGGCGCGGTAACGCGGCGATCAGTTACGTGCCGCAGCGACGGACGCTCGACGCCGACCTGGCACTGCGCGGCCGTGACCTGGTGCTGCTCGGTCTGACGGGTCATCGCTGGGGGTTTTCGCGCGCCTCGAAGAGCGACTGGGACGCCGTCTCGGCGGCACTACGAGCGGTCGGCGCGGATGCATACGCAGATGAGCCAGTCGGCATTCTGTCCGGCGGCGAGCAGCAGCGTCTGCTGATTGCTCAGGCGCTGGTTACCCATCCCCAGCTGTTGCTGCTCGACGAACCGCTGGCCAGTCTCGATCTGCGCAGCCAACACGAGATCGTTCACCTCGTAGACAGGTTGCGCCGCGAGCGAAATATTGCCGTTTTGTTCGTCTCGCACGATCTGAACCCACTGCTGGAAGTACTCGACAGCCTCATCTATATCCTGGATGGTCAGCCGACAGTTGGCGCGCTGGATGAGGTCCTGCAGTCCGATCTGCTCAGCCAGTTGTACGCCACTGACGTGCACGTACATAGCACCGCGGACGGTCACCGGTTTGTGGTTGGAGCCTAGCCATGTTCTTTCAGCAGAGCGGTAGCAGTCGCATTATCAGCCCGACCTGGAATGTGGTGGCAGATCTCCAGCAGGTCTTTCAGTATGAGTTCATGCAGAACGCATTTATCGCCGGCACCGTCGTGGCGGTTCTGGCTGGTGTGGTCGGCTACTTCGTTGTACTGCGACGGCTGAGCTTCGCGACGGAGGCGCTGGCGCACGGTGGGTTCGCCGGCGCAACAGGTGCAGTGGTGCTTGGGCAGGACGTGTTTTTGGGGTTGCTCACGTTCACCAGCGTCACCGGCGCATTCATGGGCTTCCTTGGTGATCGACTGCGCGGACGAGACGTCGCCATCGGTGGCACGTTGGCCTTCTCGCTCGCATTAGGTTCGCTCTTCCTGACCATCTCGACCCGTTTTGCCGGTCAAGCGGTAAACATCCTGTTCGGCAACATCCTCGCTATCGCCACAAACGACGTTCGTTTCGTGGCCGTCTTCGCGCTGGTCGCCCTGGCGGCCCTGGGGGTGATGTACCGGCCGTTGCTGTTTGCCTCCGTCGACGCTGAGATCGCCGATGCGCGCGGCGTCCCCGTGCGGCTGCTCAGTGTCGCATTTATGGTTCTGCTGGCGATTACCGTGTCGGCGTCGGTGCAAGTGGTAGGCGTCCTCCTCATCTTTGCGCTGATGATCCTGCCTGCCGCGGCCGCCCAGCATGTGACCGCTCAGCCAGGTCACGCGATTGGGCTGGCTGTGTTGTTGGCGGTGGCGTACGTTTGGGCTGGACTGCTCGTCGGCTTTTATCTGCCATACCCACCGAGTTTTTTCATCACCGCGTTTGCGTTCGTGACGTTCCTCGGTGTGCGCACCGTGCTCACCGGCGTGGCCGGCGGTCAGCGTTCGCGCAGGGGGCCCCTCGCAGAAGTAATGATTCGGGAACGCGGCAGCGGCCTGTGACAGAATTGAGGGATGGGAATTCCCAACCTGACCCGCACCGCCGCACGCAACCGCGCCGAGTTGCTCGACGTGACCGCGTACGAGGTCGAGATCGATGTTACCGACGGCGCGGACAAGCCAGGCGTCACTACCTTTCGCTCTCGTACGACCGTTCGCTTTCGCGCCCGACGCGTCGGCGAGGGAACCTTCGTGGACCTGGTCGCCGACCGTATCCGTGAAGCCACCCTCAACGGCGACTCGCTCGACATCACCAACTACGCACCTGAAACGGGCCTGGAGCTGCCTGCCCTCATCGAAAACAACACGCTGCTCATCGACGCCGACTTGATCTACTCGAATACCGGTGAAGGCCTGCACCGCTTTGTCGATCCGGTCGATAGCGCGGTCTACCTGTATTCGCAATTCGAGACCGCCGACGCCAAGCGGATGTACGCCTGCTTTGACCAACCGGACCTCAAGGCGCCGTTTACGCTGACGGTCACCGCGCCCTCCGACTGGGAAGTTGTCTCGAACGGTCGGCCGGCCAACCGCTCAGCAGGCCGCGGCGGCGCGCAGGTGGTCCGCTTCACGACCACTCCGCCGCTGTCCACGTATGTGACCGCGCTCGTAGCAGGCCCCTATCACAAAGTCACCGATCGGCATGACGGCATCGATCTCGCGGTCTTCTGCCGAGCCTCGTTGGCGCAGTACCTGGATGCCGATGAGATTTTCGCGGTCACCAAACAGGGTTTCGATTGGTACCACCAGGCGTTTGACTACCGCTACGCGTTTGATAAGTTCGACCAGCTCTTCGTCCCGGAATTCAACGCCGGCGCGATGGAGAACGCCGGATGCATCACGTTCCAGGAAGACAACGTATTCCGCTCCAAAGTAACCGAAGCCGCGTATGAGCGTCGCGCCGAGACGATCCTCCACGAGCTTGCACACATGTGGTTCGGTGACCTGGTCACGATGCGCTGGTGGGACGACTTGTGGCTCAACGAGTCGTTCGCAACGTTTGTCTCGGTGCTGTGCCAGTCCCAGGCGACTCGCTGGACATCGGCGTGGACCACGTTTGCCAATGTCGAAAAGACCTGGGCCTATCGGCAGGATCAACTGCCATCGACCCATCCCATCGCCGCCGATATTCCTGACCTGCGAGCGGTGGAAGTGAACTTCGATGGAATCACGTACGCGAAAGGGGCCAGCGTCCTCAAGCAGCTGGCGGCGTACGTCGGGATCGACGCATTCCTGCGCGCGATGCGCGTCTACTTCCGCCTCCATGAGTTCGCTAATACGACCCTGGCCGATCTGCTACATGCGCTGGAGCAAGAATCTGGACGCGACCTGTCCACGTGGTCCGCGCAGTGGCTGGAGTCGGCCGGCATCAACAGCCTCCGCGCCGACTTCACCCTCGACGACCAGGGACGATACGCCTCATTCGCGATTCTGCAAGGCCCAGCGGGACCGCTTGGGACGTTGAGGAATCACCGCCTGGCGGTGGGTCGGTACGACATCGAAGCCGGCAAGGTCGTTCGCCTTGGCCGGACTGAGGTCGATATTCGTGGCGGTCGCACCGAGGTGCCGGAGCTCGTCGGCGTTTCCCAGCCGGCTCTGCTCCTGGTGAATGATGACGATTTGACCTATGGCAAGGTCCGTCTGGATGAGCGGTCGATGGCCACTGTTGTTGAGCACATTGCGCATATAGACGATCGATTAGCCCGCGCCTTGTGCTGGAGTGCGGCCTGGGACATGACCCGCGACGGTGAAATGGCGGCTCGCGACTACGTGCGACTTGCGTTGCGCGGCATCACCGGTGAATCGGAGATCGGCGTCGTGCAGTCCATCCAGGCCAGGTTGCGGGGCGCAATTGACCGCTTTGCCGACCCCAACTGGGCGCCACAAGGGTGGGCCCAGCTGGCCGAAGTGGCTGAACAGGCCATGCGCACCGCGGCGCCAGGCTCGGACCTCCAGCTCGCCTGGACGCGCACGTTCGCCTCAGCAGCCAGAACGCCTGAGCACATCGCGACAGTGCGCGGCATCCTCGACGGGACCGAGCTGCTGCCTGGCCTGGCCGTCGACACCGAGCTACGCTGGTCGCTGCTGTGGGCGCTGGTGGCAGTCGCCGCCGCGTCTGATGCGCAGATCGACCTCGAACTCGAGCGCGACGTCACTGCCTCGGGGCAACGACGCGCTGCAACCGCCCGCGCGCTGCGACCCACGCCGCAAGCCAAAGCAGAGGCGTGGCGGCTCGCAACATCGGAGACCGAGCTGCCCAACGCCATCGTCGAAGCGATCATCGGTGGTTTCTATCACCCCGCCCAGCACGCCCTTACGGAACCATTCGTGCAGCGGTATTTCGATTCAGTCGGCGAGATCTGGGAGCAGCGATCCGGCGAGATCGCACGTACCATT
>DASYKL010000507.1:0-6606 GCA_035995405.1 Chloroflexota bacterium | reverse complement strand
CCGTACATGATGGCAGCGCGGCCTTTGGGACCGATGCGAGCGTGCGATGCCAGATCGTCTGGCCCGACATAGGCTTCTGTTTCGACGATCCGGCCCGCTCGGCGCAGACCATCGTCACCGACATGAACAAGCGTCTTGCCGAGCATTTCGCGCGCCACAACGAGCGTCGGCCGCCCGTAAAACTCACGCGCGAGCGCCACGTTCGACGATGCGGAGACTATCGCTGCTGAACGTTCTGGCCGGAGCAGAAGAGGGTTCCAACGAGATACGTGGCCGCCTACGCGCAGCGCCTTTTTAGAGGGAGCGGCCAGCCTCGTGCGCGAGCAAGATCGCCTCGGCCACTTCCCGCATACTCTTCCGCGAATTCATACTGAGCCGCTGGATCCGCCGAAATGCTTCAGCCTCTTTCAGGTTCTGGCTGTCCATCAGCACCCCTTTAGCTCGCTCCACCAGTTTGCGGGTCTCGAGCGTCTCCTGTGTCTGCGCCAGGTCCTGTTGAATCTGGCGCACTTCGCGCCAGCGCTCGAGCGCCACTTCTATGGCCGGCTTGAGCTGCGCCTCCAGGAATGGCTTGACCAGGTAGCCCATCACGCCGGCATCAACCGCGCGATCGATGAATTCACGATCCGAGTAGGCCGTCAGCAGCAGGACGGGTGTGACGCGCTCCTGGGCCAGCGTCTCGGCCGCCGCGATGCCGTCCAGGCCAGGCATCTTGATATCCATCAACACCAGATCAGGTTTGAGGGCGCGGGCCAGGTTGACCGCGGCTTCACCATCGCCGGCTTCGCCAACGACTGTGTAGCCCAGGTTCTCCAGCATCTCGCGCAAATCCATGCGCGTGATGGTTTCGTCCTCTGCTAACAAAATGCGCGTGTCCGACATGTCGGGCTACTCCGCTTTGGCTCGCCATTTCGGGAAGGACACCACCGCGTGTACACCTTGCCCGTTCGTTCCAGGGGTCGCGCTCGTCGCGTTCGTCGCGTTCGTTAACTCGAATTCGCCCTTGAGATCCTCGCGGACCAGGCTGCGGACGATCTGCAGCCCCAGCCCGCCTTGCTCGAGCAGGTCGACATCGTGCGGCAGGCCGCGGCCGTCGTCGTGGATTTCGATGTACAGGCTATCGCCTTGTTCGGTCAATCGCACCACGATACTGCCCCCGGCCAAACCTACAAACGCATGCTCGACCGCGTTCTGGACCAGCTCGTTGATGATCAGCGCGCACGAGGTGGCTTGCTGTGCCGGGAGGGTGAAGCTGCGCGTGCCTTCTAGACTCAGCGTGATCGGCCGGCTGTGATCGAGGACGCCGGTACGCACCTCGGCAAGAATGCGGTTGGCGACCTCATGGATGTTGATCGAGCTTGTCTCTTCGTAGCTGAGAAACTCGTGTACGACGGCGATTGAGATGATGCGGCCAACGCTCTCGCGTAATTGGTCGGCCACTTCGGTGTTGGATGTCCGTCGCGCTTGCAAGCGCAATAAGGCAGCGATGGTCTGCAGGTTGTTCTTCACGCGATGGTGAATTTCCTGGATCATCGCGGTCTTGATCTTGAGCTCCTGCTGTTTCTGGAGCTCGTCGGTGACGTCTTCTATGGCTACCACGGCGCCAGTTGGTACAAGCCGGCCACGTCCGGCCAGGCGAGCCGGCCAACCGCTTTCGTCAGACGCGGCTAGCGGCACCACCCGTTTGATCCAAACCAGGCCTTGCTCCTGGACGCGTTGTTCGAGGCAGATCCCGCGCTCCATCGCTTTGAAGCAGATGTACTCATTCGTATCGAGCTCCTGGAGCTGGGTCTTGACCAGGTTGTCGGCGTAGCCCAGCCGCCGATAGAGGTGTTCCGCCGGCGCGCTCAGGTACTCGATACGACCCGCCGAGTTGATCACCATGACGCCATCGTGAACGCCAAGACGGCCGAGCTTCTCGCCGCCACGCAAGCGTCCAGCGACGATCAGATCGCGCGCCCGAGCGATGGCCCGCCGGAAGCGCACATCGCGGCGGCGTTGGCGCTCATGTTCGATCAACAGCATTTCGCTGCGTAGCGCGCCAACGATTTCGCCGCGCTGATTGCGAATGGCAAACACTTCCTGGAGGACGGGTGCACCACGAATCACGGTACTGGTGACTTGATTGCGGGCGCGGCCATCGAACAGTAAGCGGAAGACCGGCAACGCCTCTTCGCGGGCCATGGTTCGGCCAACGGCGAGCGGCAGAGCATACGGGCTAGGGACGGGCACGGGTTGCGCCTGGGCGACGACCATGACCTGATCGTCGGCACGAGCGAACAGGACGGCGTCGGCGTGGGTCAGGTCGGCCAGCAGCGGCAGATGCCCGCCGACATTTTCGAGCAGCGCCCGATCATCGAGCGACAGGCCTGTGCAGGCGGCGAAAGGATCCAGGCTGGGCGCTTCGTCGGGCGACAGCGCGTCGTCCGCGAAGAGCTCATTTTCGAGAGCGACCATCAGCTCGCGGTATGCAGCTCGCGACTACCGAGTCCCGCGAGCAAACCGGTACCCGCCCAGACCAGGGGCAGGATCACGTCAGTGAAAGGCGTGTGTGTTACCGACATCGCGCCCCACAGCACAAAGGCGAGGATGACCAGCCCGGCTGCTTGACGGATGCCGGGCCGGCGTACCTGGACGTCGAGAACGATCTTGGCGCCCAGGCCGATAAGCATTCCGACCACATACAGGCCGATGTAAAACAACAACAACACACCGTGTTGAGGTGGATTGTAGACTCGGGCGTCGCCGCGTATGGCTTCTTACGCCGTGGCTGACATCGTCGTACGCAGCGGCGTGGGGTTAGCCCAGCGGATTCAGGTCGGGGAGCATACGCTCCTGGCGGATGAGCCGCTCTCGGACGGCGGGACGGATCTAGGACCGAATCCCTATGACTTGCTGCTCTCAGCACTGGGGGCATGTACGGCGATGACGCTCACGCTCTATGCGCGCCGCAAGGGCTGGCCGCTCGAGGGAGTGGAAGTTGCTTTAAGCCACGAGAAGATCCATGCGCAGGATTGCGCCGATTGCGAGACGCGCGTCGGCTACCTGGACAAGATCACCAAACAACTGACGCTCCACGGCCCGCTGAATGCCGAACAACGCCAGCACCTGGCCGAAATCGCCGAACGCTGTCCCGTCCAGCGCACCCTCACGCATGAGATCAAGATCGAGCAGCGAATGACCCCAGGCGATTAGGCTACTAGGCGGGGGCGATGCGGACGGCGCAGACTTTGTACTCTGGCATGCCGTTCGGGTCGTACACGTTGTTGGTCAGGAAATTGGCCGCAGTGCCCTGCAGGGCTACGAACGGCATGAACAGCTCGCCTGGGGCGACTTCGCCATTCACTCGGGCGCGGCAGACAATCGAGCCGCGGCGCGATGTCACGCGGACCGCGGAGCCAGCGCGGACACCCCAGGTGTCGGCGTCCACCGGGTTGATCGTCGCCTCGACCTCCGGCACGAGGTCAACCAGGCCCTCCACGCGGGTCGTCATCGTCCCACCGTGCCAGTGGTAGAGCGTGCGACCCGTGTTCAAGACGATGGGATACTCGTCATCGGGTAATTCCATCGCTGCTGGTCCCTGGCGGACCGGTGTCAAACGGGCCAGGCCGTTCGGACGGGGAAAGTTCTCTGTGTAGAGCCTCGGCGTCCCAGGGTGATCGTCAGCAGGACAAGGCCATTGAATGCCGCCCTGGCGATCGAGGCGACTGTGGCTCAGACCCGCCACGATCGGGGTCAAGCGAGCCATCTCGTCAAAAATTTCGGCCGCCGACCGATACGCGAACTGTGACGGATCGAGGCCAAGTCGTTCACAGACCCGGCTGGCGATGGCCGAAGTGATCTGCCAATCTGGCCACGTCTCCCCAATCGGCGGAATTGCCGCCCGCACCCGCTGCACGCGCCGTTCGCTGTTCGTGAACGTGCCCTCTTTTTCGGCGAACGACGCCGCGGGCAGGACAACGTGTGCCGCCTGCGCCGTCTCCTGCAGAAAGATGTCCTGGACCACGAGAAACTCGAGATTGCGCATCGCGTGCTGGGCGTGCGCCAGATTGGCTTCGTCGAGAAATGGGTTCTCGCCGACCACGTACATCGCTTTGAGCTCGCCCCGACCGGCGGCCTCGACCATCGCCGTGACCGTCAAGCCCGCCGCACGGTCGGTCATCTGTCCCCAGGCGGCGCCAAATTTGGCCCGGTTCTCGGCAGTCAGTGGCTGGTAGCCCGGCAGGTTGTCGGGGATGCAGCCCGCGTCGCCGCAGCCCTGGACATTGTTCTGACCGCGCAGTGGCGAAATGCCGTTGCCCGGTTTGCCTGCCATGCCCGCGGCGAGCGCCAGGTTGATCACCCCGTGGGCGTTGGCCGTGCCGTTGGAGTGCTGGCTGACGCCCATACCCCAGATCATGCAGCTGCCGCTGAACTTCGGCCGAGCGAACGCGCGCGCCGCCGCGACGAGGTCTTTCTCGGCCACGCCGGTGATCTCGGCGACACGTGCGGGCGGATACTCGCGGACAGCGTCAGCCCAGGCCTCGAAACCTTCGGTGTGCGCTTCGACGAACGCCCGATCCAGCAGATCTTCATCGAGCAGGACGTAAGCCAGGCCGTTGAACAGCGCCACGTCGGTCCCTGGCCGCTGCCGCAGCCAGATATCGGCGTAGTAATTCAGCTCCGTCCATTTCGGATTGACCACGATCAACGTCGCGCCCCGTTTGACCGCTCGCCGGAAGCGGACCGTGATCACCGGATGGTTGGACGAGCTGTCAGAGCCAACCACCATCAGACAGCCGGCGTTCTCATAATCGGCATACGAGTTGCTGGTCGCGCCGCTGCCGAGCGATTGCAGCATCGCGTGCACCGAGGGCGAATGACACAACCGAGTGCAGTGATCAACGTTGTTGGAGTCCATCACGGAGCGAACGAATTTCTGGATGACGAACCCATCCTCGTTCGTCCCTTTGGCCGAGGCCAGCGCGCCGAACGCGCCGCGATGCTCGACCAGCTTGTCGGCCACAAGATCCAACGCCTCGTCCCAGGTGGCCATCGTGAGGAGGCCGTCGCGGCGGATGAGCGGCGTCGTCAGGCGATCGCGATGGTTGACGAACTCGAGTCCGAAGCGCCCTTTGACGCACAGCATGCCCTGGCTGGAGGGGTTGGCGGGAGCGTCGTCTGAGCGGACGAGGCGCTGATCGGCGGACACGTCCACGTTGATGCCACACCCCACGCCGCAGTAGGGACACGTCGTGGCAACAGCAGCAACTGCCTCAGGCCGTACTTTCTTGGGATAAATCGCGCCGGTCGGACAAGCCGCGAAGCACGACCCGCACGACGTACAGATCGACTCGCGCAACGGTTGATCCTCGAACGCGCCTACCTTCATCGCGCTGCCGCGGCCGAGCAGCGAGATCGCACCGATGTGCTGCACCTCATCACAGGCAGTGACGCAGCGCGCGCACAAAATGCATTGCTGCATGTCCAGGACGAAGAACGGGTTACTGGTATCGACGGACAGGTCAGGTAGTGGCGCCCAGCGCGGCGTGCCGATGCCGTGTGCGGCAGCGGCATCGACCAGGTCGTTGTGCGTGTTGGGCCGATTTGTGTGGGCTCCGTCGGGGTGCATGCCGAGGGTTAGCTCGATGACGCCGCGGCGGATCCGCGCAGCTTCTGGTGTGTTGACGGCGATAGACATGCCGTCGACACATGGCGTGGTGCACGACGCGGGAAAGCCGCGCTGGCCTTGGATCTGGACCAGGCAGGTGCGGCAGGCGCCACGGGCTTTCTGGTCCGGGTCTTTGCACAATTGGGGGATGTAGACGCCCGCCCCGTTGATCGCGTCGAGAGCGCTGGCGCCCGACGGCACCTCGACCGCTCGGCCGTCGACGGTCACCGTCAGCACGGACAGCCTCCGCTGGCGCAGTGGCCACGCTGGTGCTCGGCAACCAGATCGGGAAAATGTCGCAGGAGTGCGCGGACGGGGTTGGGCGCCATCTGGCCCAGCCCGCATAGCGAGCCAAATGCCAGGACGTCGTTCAATTCATCGATCGTCGCCACGGAATCCTGGCCGAGATGGTCGAACACGTCGCGCATACGAACGGTCCCTTCACGGCAGGGCGTGCATTTGCCGCACGATTCGCGTGAGTTGTACGCGACCATCTCCCGCACGGCGTGGACGGGGCACTGGTCGGCGCGGAGCGGCACGATGCCGCCGGCGCCGAGCACGCCGCCGACCGCCTGCAACGGTTGCACGTCAAACGCTGCGTCGAGCGCTGAGGCCGGCAAGATTGAGCCAGACGGGCCGCCAACGAGGACGGCGCTAAGCTGGCCCGTGTGGCCGCCGCCATACACTTCGAGGATATCGCTCAAGGACGTTCCGAGCGGCACCTCGTACAGACCAGGGTGATGAACGGCGCCGGCCAGGCTGACCAGCTTCGTCCCTGGGGTGGCGGCTGTGCCGACGGTTCGAAACCATTCGGCGCCGCGGAGCACGATGTCCGGGAGGTTGGCCAGCGTCTCGACGTTGTTGATCACCGTCGGACTGGACTGCAGACCCGAGACGGCCGGAAAAGGTGGCCGCGCCAACGGTTCGGCGCGCTGACCATGAATCGCATTGATGAG
>DASYKL010000506.1:0-3836 GCA_035995405.1 Chloroflexota bacterium | reverse complement strand
GATTGGATCCACCCGATCTGGCACGACCAGCCGAGCGTCTACGGTCCGCTGTGGACCGGCATCGGCTGGCTGATGGCACGGGCGGTCGCACCTTTTGATGGACTGGTCAGCCCCCTGCCCGACGGCAACGTGCTGCAGATCGGCCTCATGGACCAGGTGCTCGCTTACAAGGTGCTGATGAATGGGGTCCAGCTGGTCAATCTCGGCCTGGTGTGGTGGCTGCTCGGTCGATTGATGGTCGACCATCCCCGCGCTCGCCTGGCCGCGTTCATCGTCTTTGCCTGGAACCCGCTGATGCTCTTCGACGCTGCCGGGAACGCCCACAACGACGCACTGATGGTCACGCTGCTGCTACTCGGCGTCGGGCCACTGGTCGCTGGTCGGTGGCGGTCGACGAATGTCGGCTGGCTGGCGGGCACGGTGCTCATCGGCATGAGCGCCTTGATCAAATACACCACCGGCCTGGTTGGCCTGTTCTATCTCGTGCCGTGGGCACGTCGGTTGCCGTCGTGGCGAGCCCGCATCGCGTGGATCGGCGGGAGTGGTTTGCTTGTCGCGCTGATCAGCTATGTGCTTTTTATCCCCTGGCTGGATTTTCCGCGCGCGCTGCAACCTATCCTGGTCGCCGCTACGGGGAAGTCATGGATGTACAGCAACTGGGCGCCTGACCTGCTCGCGCTAACCGTGTCCGATCAGATCCTCGATCCCGGCGGGCTGAACCCGGATGCGACGCACGAGCTCGTCCGTCTGTGGGCCAAGGCGATCACCCGCGGCTTGTTCGTGGTGTACCTCGGCTGGGAGCTGGTTCGGCTGTGGCGTCTGGCGGGCGATCGCTCGAAGTCGATGGTCGAGCCGGTCCTCGAAGCATCAACGCGCGCCTTCGTAGTCCTGATCCTGCTCGTGCTGACGTGGGTACTCGAGTGGTACTGGATGTGGCCGCTGGCGCTGGCGACGCTCCTTGGTTGGCGCCGCACGCTGACCAAAGTCGTCGTCGGCTACACCTTGACGTCGTTGCCGATTTTCTATGTCCATCACTACTGGAGCTGGCATATGCCAGGCGGGCTGGTGTTGGCTTACGCCCTGCCACCGTTGCTCGTGCCGCTCGTGGTCTGGGGTGTCGATCGCTGGCGTCGTCGCGGCGGCGCGAAGGTTGGCGCCACGAGTCCGATGCTGCGGCCTGGCCTGGGAGCCGCGGCCGAATGACCTCGAGCAGCGACCCCAACGAGCTGCTCAGGAACGAACAGGAACGCTCGGCGCAGCTGCAGACGTATGCCGCTGACCTCAGCCGTACCTACAGCGAGCTGCGCCGCCACCTGAATCACCTGACCGTCCTGCACGAGGTCAATACACGTATTGCTTCGGCTCTCGATCCGGATGAGGTGCTGACGGGTGTGCTCGATTCGCTCGGCCAGTTACTGACCTATCAAACGGCAGCCATCTATTTGCTTGACCTGGATGTTGCCGTCGCCGCCGAAGGACCAAACACGCTCGTGCCTGCCAATACGCTGCCCCGCTTGCGTGCTGGCCGCGCGTTCGACGATGGGCCGTTGCACGCCATCGAAGGGTCTGTTGCGCGCGACGACAGCATGGTCCTCGACGTGATGCGCGATCAGCACACCGTCGGCCGCATGACCCCATCTGGATCGCTGGCTCTCGCGGTGCCGCTCAAAGCAGGCGGCCGGGCGTTGGGGGCACTCGAGCTGCGATTGGCCGAACCCTTGAGCGAGGACGACGTCAAAATCGTCGAGCTCCTCGCCGCGGGCGCAGCCGTGGCGCTGCAGAACGCGTATCTGTATCAGCAAACCCAGCGCCTGGCGACGACCGATGCGCTGACCGGTCTCAGCAATTACCGCCACTTTCACGACCTGTTGAGTCTCGAAGTACAGCGTGCGCAGCGCATGGAGTATCCCATCGGACTACTCATCATGGACCTGGATCATTTCAAACGGGTCAACGATCGGCACGGCCACCCGATCGGCGACATTGCGCTCCGCCAGGTCGCCGACCAGTTCCGCGCACGCTTGCGGCGTACAGATGTGGTGGGTCGCCTGGGGGGCGAAGAATTTGGTGCCATCCTGCCTGGGGATAGCCTGGCGGAGGTGGCGATTGTGGCCGAGAAGCTGCGTCACTCAATTGAAGAGCTACCGCCATTGCGCGGCGGTATGGCTAGTGGCACGACGCAGTTGACGTTGAGCGTCGGCGGCACGTCGCTCGGCTGGCAGCTGGTCGGCGCAGAGCAGTTGATCAGCTGCGCGGACCAGGCGCTGTACGAAGCCAAACGCAACGGCCGCAACCAGGTCCGACTATGGACGAATCCGGTGCCACCCGAGACGAAGCCGGTCCAACCGTCAGAAAGGCGGACCATGTGACGTGGCGCTAACCAAGGCGCGAGTGTTGCTGGCCGACGACGATCCGGCACTGCGGCGGCTTATCGGAACGACACTCGGGACCGAAGACTTCGACCTGCTGCACGCCGCGGACGGCGAGGAGGCATTACGGATGGCGCGCGAGCAGCATCCACGACTGGTCTTGCTCGACATCAACATGCCCAAGCTCGACGGATTCGAAGTGTGTCGGCAGCTGAAAGCGAACCCGGAAACGGTGGGTATCAAAGTGGTGTTGCTGACCGCGCGCGGGACGGAGATCGATCAGGCTCGCGGCCGCGAAGTAGGCGCCGATGAGTACTTTGTGAAGCCGTTCAGTCCGGTGCAGCTGCTGAACAAGGTCTACGCGCTGCTCGAGTGACGCTGGCTACGCTCTTGCAGCCCATCTGGCTGGCTGTGCTGCTGGTCTGGAGCTTCGCGGTCCTGGCGGCGGCGCAGCTGACGATTCGGTTGATCATGGTTTTTTCGATTCGCCTCACACTCATGGGCGCCGTTCTCCTGACGTTTGTCGCGCTGCTCGCGGCCGGCGCGTATGACCTGGCTACGAGCGGTGACGGCTCACTCTCGACACGGCTCGAATGGCTGCCGTTACCCATGCTGATCATGGCCATCGGCGGATTCGCCATCGCTCGCTGGCAGCTGCGGATCAAACGCCTGCGCGGCCAGGTGATCGCCGGGCTGATGGTCGGGCTCCTCGACCCACACCTGTTCACGGTATTGTCCAGATAGATGCGGGTTCGATTTCTAGGTACGTCCACGTCATACGGCGTGCCGGTCATAGGCTGCCCGTGCGCAACGTGCACCAGTCCTGATCCGCGCAATTTGCGCACCCGCGCGTCGCTCTACGTAGAAAGCGACGAAGGCGTGCACTTCTTGATCGACAGCGGTCCGGAAATCCGCCTGCAAGCCCTGCGGGAACGCGTCACCCATCTCGATGCCGTGCTGTACACCCATTTCCATGCCGACCACACCGCTGGCATCGACGATCTGAAAGCTTTTAACGCCGCGCTGGGCGGAATGCTGCCGTGCTTCGGCGACGCCGTGACCGGTGCATCGCTGCGTGAGCGCTTCGGCTACGCGTTTGCAGGCACGCCATGGATCGGCCTGATTCCGCATATCGGCTTCACCAACATCGATACGGCCGCGTTCATGGTCGGCGAGACGTGCGTGCAGCCGATCCCGATGCGCCACGGCTCGATCCGTGCGACTGGCTACCGCATCGGCAATTTCGCCTACTTGACCGACACGAGCGGCGTGCCCAGCTCGTCTCGCCAGTTGTTACAGGACCTGGACGTGGTTGTCGTCGACGCGTTGCGTTGGGAACCGCATCCGACGCATCTCAGCGTCCCCGAAGCGCTCGAGCTGATTGCCGACATTCGGCCGCGGCACGCCTACATCACGCATGTCGGCCACACGCTGGAGCACGAGGCGACGAATCGGCGTATCGGACCA